>NZ_BAAALF010000299.1:0-3235 GCF_039528135.1 Kitasatospora nipponensis
CACGGTTTCCCCGGAGATCCACCCGATCTTCGGGGAAACCGTGAAGGTCCACCGGCTCCCGTGGTAGTACCGGATTCCGCTGCCGGGCACCCTTACCCTGGAACGACCAGTCAGAGCCCACCGAGAGGTGCAGACGTGTCGCCCCGTCGTAATCAGCAGCGGAAGTGGATCACCGCCACTGCCGCCGACGAGCCCACCGGTACTCCGCTAGGCGGCTCGCTGCGGCGCACCGAGAGCTACCAGGGCGAGGAGTGGGTGGTGCAGACGGTGGCGGGCACGGCCGGGCGGCACTACCGCTGCCCGGGCTGCGACCAGGAGATCCCGCCGGGGACCGGTCACGTGGTGGCCTGGCCCTCGTACGGCGCCGGGGTGGACGACCGGCGGCACTGGCACCGGGCCTGCTGGGGCGCCCGCGAGCGGCGCGGTTCGGCGGTCCAGCGCGGCCGCGGGGCCCCCAGGTACTGAGTGCCCCTCCCGCGGCCCGCGCCCGGGCCGGCGCCTCAGGCGTCGCGCTTCTTGAGCACCGCGGCCCCGCCGAGCAGGGCGGCCAGTGTCCAGGCGCCGCAGATGAGGAAGCCGCCCACCCAGCCGTAGGGCTCGCCCGGTGCCTGGAAGACCGACAGCATCTGGCGGCCCGCGTAGTCCGGGAAGTAGTGCGCCACGTTCTTCACCTTGGGCACCGCCGAGAGGATCGGCGAGAGCAGGAAGAAGAACGGCACCAGCACGCCCAGCGCCAGCGTCTGGTTGTGCAGCATGGCCGTGACGCCGGCCGAGAAGAGGCACAGCAGCATCAGGTAGACCGCCGCGCCGAGCACCGCGCGCAGCACGCCCGGTGAGCCGAGCGTGGTGTGGTGGTCCCCGAGCAGTGCCTGGCCGAGGAAGAACGTGATGAAGGCGGTCACCAGCGAGGCCAGCAGCGACAGTGCGCCGATGACCACGGCCTTGCCGGTCAGCAGGGTGCCGCGCTGCGGGACGGCGGCCAGCGAGACCCGGATCATCCCGCTGCTGTACTCGTTGCCGACCGCCAGCACCCCGAAGACGATCATCGCGATCTCGCCGAGCATGATGCCGGCGAAGCTGGTGGCGGTGGCGTCGAAGGGGGTCTTGGCGTCCTTGGTGAAGTCGCTGAAGTTGTTCTTGGTGAGCAGGGAGATCAGCGCGCCGAGCGCGACCGTCACCAGGAAGGAGAGCAGCAGGGTCCAGACGGTGGAGCGGACGCTGCGGATCTTGGTCCACTCGGACTGCAGGATCGCGGGGAAGGAGGCCGTGCCGGCCGACCGTTCAACCATCTCAGTTCGCACCCTTCTGCTGCTTGGCCCGCTTCTTGCGCCCGCCCGCCGGCGGCTGCCAGCCGGCTCCCCAGGTGCCGGCCGCACCGGCCGCGTCCGTGCCGGCCACCACCTGCGCGCCCGCGTGGTACTCCACCGAGTCGGCGGTCATCTGCATGAACGCCTCCTCCAGCGAGGCGCGTTGCGGGCTCAGCTCGTGCAGCGTGATGCCGTTGGCGGCGGCCAGGTCGCCGAGTTTGGCCGGGTCGCCGTCCACCACCTCGTAGCTGCCCCCGGGGCCCGCCTCGACGGTCAGCGGCTGCGCGGCGAGCACGTCCAGCAGCAGCTCCGGCTGCGGGGTGCGCAGCCGTACCGCGGAGCGCGAGTTCTGCTCGATGAAGTCGGCCATCGACAGGTCGGCCAGCAGCCGGCCCTTGCCGATCACCACCAGGTGGTCGGCGGTCAGCGCCATCTCGCTCATCAGGTGCGAGGAGACGAAGACCGTGCGGCCCTCGCCGGCCAGGCGCTTCATCAGGTTGCGGATCCACAGGATGCCCTCGGGGTCGAGCCCGTTGACCGGCTCGTCGAACATCAGGATCTCCGGGTCGCCGAGCAGCGCGCTGGCGATGCCCAGGCGCTGGCCCATGCCCAGCGAGAAGCCGCGGGCGCGCTTGCGGGCCACGTCGGTCAGGCCCACCAGGGCCAGCACCTCGTCCACCCGGCGGGTGGGGATCCGGTTGCTCTGCGCCAGCCAGAGCAGGTGGTCGCGGGCGGTGCGCCCGGGGTGCACCGCCTTGGCCTCCAGCAGCGCGCCGATGTACTTCAGCGGCTCGGCGAGCTGCCCGTAGCGCCGGCCGTCGAGGGTCACCCGGCCGCTGCTGGGCCGGTCGAGGTCGAGGATCATCCGCATGGTGGTGGACTTGCCGGCACCGTTGGGGCCGAGGAACCCGGTGACCACCCCCTGCGGCACCTGGAAGCTCAGCCCGTCCACTGCGGTCTTGTCGCCGTACCGTTTGGTCAGCTCGTGCAGTTCGATCATCGCCGCTCCCTGTCGCTCATACCTCGTCAGGTTATGACAAATCAGACAGACCGGCCCGGACGGCGCGGCCTTTCGGTCGCTGCCCCAGGCCCTACGGTGGGCGCCATGACCGATCCCCATCCCCAGCAGTCCGCCACCCCGCTGGTGCTGCTGCACGCCTTCCCGCTCACCTCCGCGATGTGGCGCGGGCAGCTCGACGGGTCGCTGGCCGGTGCCCGGGTGCTGGCCCCGGACCTGCGCGGCTTCGACGGCTCCCCGCCGCCGCCCGGCGTGCCCTCGCTGGAGCACTGGGTCGACGACCTGGCCCGCCTGCTGGACGCGGCCGGCCTCGAGCGCGCGGTCGTCGGCGGACTGTCGATGGGCGGCTACCTGGCGCTGGCCTTCGCCCGCCGCCACCCGGACCGGCTCGCAGGCCTGCTGCTCGCCGACACCAAGGCGAGCGCCGACACCGAGGCGGCCCGCGCGAACCGCGAGCGGATCGCGAGCGCGGTGCTGGCCCGGCGCAGCGTGGCGCTGCTCGCCGAGGAGCGGATGGAGGACACCCTGCTCGGCCCGGACGCCGGACCGCGGCTGCTCGCCGAGGTGCGGGGCATGGTCGCCGCCGCCGACCCGCGGGCGGTGGCCTGGGCGCAGCGCGCGATGGCCGCCCGCGGCGAGAGCTTCCAGGTGCTGGCCGGGCTGCGGGTGCCGGTCGCGGTGGTGGTCGGCGAGCGGGACGCGATCACGCCGGTCACCGACGACGAGGCGATGGTCGCGGCGCTGCCGGCCGCGGAGCTGACGGTCGTCGCGGCGGCGGGCCACCTCAGCGCGCTGGAAGCCCCGGCGGCGTTCAACGCGGCGGTGCTGGCCCTGCTGCGCCGGGTGGACTGAACCGGAGACGTCCGGGCGCCCGGGCCGGCCGGGCCGGGCGGGAACGCGGAAGGGGGGA
>NZ_BAAALF010000299.1:3245-6025 GCF_039528135.1 Kitasatospora nipponensis
GCTCCGAGGAGCGGTCCGGGCCCTTCGTCCTGCCGGTGCGTCAGCGCGACTGCTGGGCGGGCACGCCCAGCGCGTCGTCGGTCGGCAGCGAGGCGGCGGCCACGGCCGCGCCGGTCAGCGTGGCGAGCATCTCGCGCACGTTGGTGAGCTGCGCGTTGATCGAGTCGCGGCGGTTGGTGAGCGCCGCCAGCTCGCGCTCGGACTCGCTGCGGATCCGGTCGGCCTTGGCGTTGGCGTCGGCCACGATGTCCTCGGACTGGCGCTGGGCCGTCTCCACCGTCTGGCGGGCGCGGCGCTCGGCGTCGGTGCGCAGCTTCTCGGCCTCCAGGCGCAGCTGCTCGGCCCGGTGCTCGATCTCGGCCAGTCGCTTCTCGGCCTTGGCCTGACGGGCCGCCAGGTCGCGCTCGGACTGCTCGCGGCGCTTGGCCAGGTTGGTCTCGAACTCCAGGGCGGCCTGGGCGGCCTTGGTGCGGGTCTCCTCGAAGAGGGCGTCCGCCTCCTCGCGCTTGTTCTGCGCGTCCTTGTTGGCCTCGTTGCGCAGCTGGGCGCTGTCGCTCTTGGCCTTGTCGACGATCCGCAGGCCCTCGTCCTCGGCCTTCGCCTTGCGGTCCTTGGCGTAGTTCTCCGCCTCGGAACGGACCTGCTGGGCGGCTGCCTCGGCCAGCTCGCGGTGCTGCTCGGCGGCGCGGTGGGCCTCCTCACGCAGGTCCTTCGCCTCCTCCTCGGCGAGCCGCAGGATCTTCTCGACCCGGGCACCGAGACCCGCGTACGAGGGCTCCGCGTCGGCCACCTGCGCCTGCGCGCTCTGGGTCTCCAGGTGGAGTTCCTCGATGCGCTTCTCGAGCGCGCTGATCCGGGTCAACGCGCTGTCACGGTCGGCCACCAGCTTGGTGATCCGCTCGTCGACCTGGGCGCGCTCGTACCCACGGCGCACCAGGTCGAAGCCGTGAGGGGAGTGACTGTCGCTCATGGGGTTCTGGGCTTCCTGTCGTCAAACCGCTGAGGTGGTTGAGGGAATCCTGACACGTTACCGGAGTGTCGTAGGCGAAAAGCCTATGGTTGACGGACAATGTCCGCTCAATCGGGTGGTGTCCCGGGGGACCGTCCGCCACCCGAACGGGGGGCACCCACTCCTGCGCCCGCCTTCGAGCCCCCGCCGGCCGCACCGCCCTTGCCGCCGGACGGGCCGGCCGCCTCACGCGCCGCCGCCTGCTGCACCGGTGACGGTGCCTCGAAGGCCTCCAGCGCGGACAGCACGTCCTGCACGCGCGAGATCTCGGTGTTGATGTCCTTGCGCCGGCGCACCAGCTCGTCCAGCTCGCGACGGCCCTCGTCGGTGACCCGCTGGGCGTCCGCCCGGGCGGTGCTCTGCACCCGGTCGGCCTCCTCCTCGGCGAGTCGCAGCTGCTCGGCGGCGGTCTCCTCGGCCTGCCGCAGACGCTTGGCGGCCTCGGTGGCGGCCGCCTCCATCTGCTCCTCGGCATCGTCGCGGGCGGCCTTGAGCCGGGACTCGGCCTCGGTGCGCAGCTGGTCGGCCTTGGCGGTGGAGGCGGCCAGCTTCTGGTCGGCCTCCTTCAGCAGCCCCTCGGCCTTGCGGACGGCCGCGATGCGCACCTTGCTGGCCTCCGCGGACGCCTGCGAGGTGAGCTCGGCGGCCCGCTCCTCGGCGGCGGCCAGCAGCTCGGCCGCGCGCTCCTCGGCCTCGGCGACGGCGGCCACCGCCTGCTCCTCGGCCTCGGTGAGCTGCTCCTGGGCGGCGGTCACCAGCGCGTCCACGCGCTCCCCGGCCGACTTCATGGCCTGCGCGTTCTCCTTGCGGGAGCGCTCGTGCAGGGCCTCGATCTCGGCGTCGGTGCGCTCGCGCAGCTCCTCGGCGCGCTCGCGGATCGCGGTGGCGTCGCGGCGGGCCTCGGAGAGCAGCGCGTCGGCGTCCGCGCGGGCCCGCTCGACCTCGCCCTGACCGGCCGCCTCGCCGGCCGCCACCAGGCGCTCGGCCTCCTTGCGGGCGGCGGCCACCATGGCGTCGGCCTGCTCCTCGGCGGCGGCGGTGGTGGCCAGCGCGGTGCTCTGCGCCTCCTCGCCGAGCGACTCGGCGTCGGCGAAGGCCCGCTCCAGCACCGAGGTCGCCTGCGCGCGGGTGGCCGCGTCGTACTGCTCGGCCTGCTCGCGGGTGCTGCGGTCGAAGGCGTCGGCCCGGCTGCGGGTGCTGGCCTCGTACTCCTCGGCCAGCGCGCGGGTGGCGGCGGCGAACTCCTCCGCCTCGGTGCGCATCCGGGCCGCGTACTGCTCGGCGTCGGCGAGCAGGGCGGCGCCGCGCTCCTCGGCGTCGGCCACCGTGCGCTGGGCCTGCGCGTCGGCCTCGGCGCGCGTGCGGCGCCCGTCCTCCTCGGCCTGCGCGAGGTGCGCCTGGGCCTCGGCGCGGACCGCGGTGTCGTACTCGGCGGCCTCGGCGAGCAGCCGGTCGGCCTCCGCCTCGGCGTCGGCGCGCACGGTGGTGGCGTAGCCGTCGGCCTCGGTGCGCAGGGCGCCGTCGTAGGCGTCGGCGTCGGTGCGCACCTGGGCGCTGTACGCCTCGGCGTCGGTGGCGATCCGGGCCGCCTCGCGCTCGGCGGCGGCCTGGTCGGCGGCGGCCTCGGTGGCCGTGCGCTCGCGCAGCTCGGCGCTCTCCTGCTCGGCGGTGGCGCGCAGCAGGTCGGTCTCCTGCTGGGCGGTGGCCCGCAGTTCGCCGTCGTAGGCGTCGGCGTCGGTGCGCACCTGGGCGCTGTACGCCTCGGCGTCGG
>NZ_BAAALF010000299.1:6120-6604 GCF_039528135.1 Kitasatospora nipponensis
CCAGGTGCGCAGCTCGGCCGCGTCCTGTTCGGCCGTCGCCCGCTGCTCGGCGAGCTCGCGCTCGGCCAGCTCGCGGGCCTCGGCGTTCTCCCGTTCGGCGCGCTCGACCAGTTCGGCCACCTGCTGGGCGGCGCCCTCGTGCAGGCCGGCCACCGACTGGCGGACGGCGGCGGCCTCGTCCTCGGCGCTGGAGACCAGCTCGGCGGCGCGGGCGGTGGCGGCGGCGGTGGCGCCGGCGGCCTCCAGGCGTGCCTGCTCCAGCACCTCGGTGGCCTCGTCGCGCAGCTGCTGCGCCTCCTCGGCGGCCTCCGTGCGGACGGCCTCGGCGGCGCCGGTGGCCTGCTCCAACTGCTCGGCGGCCAGCGAGCGCAGCGCCTCGGCGGCGGCCGCGGCCTCGGCGGCGATCCGGACGGCGGCCTGCCGGGCGCTCTCGCCGAGCGCCTCGGCGTCGGCGGCGGTGCGCCCGGCCAGCTCGGCAGCGTCC
>NZ_BAAALF010000300.1:0-6524 GCF_039528135.1 Kitasatospora nipponensis
GATCGACTCGACCGTCTCCCGGTCGAAGAGATCCACCGCGTACTCCAGCGCACCGCCGATCCCCAGCGGCAGCCCCTGCTCGTCGCGGCGCTCGTGGAAGTCCACCGTGAGGTCGAACTTGGCGATGTCCCAGCCCATCGGCTGCTCGCTGGACTCCACTCCGGGCAGGGTCAGCGCCAGGCCCGCGCCGCTCTCCAGCGTCATCATCACCTGGAAGAGCGGGTGCCGGGCCAGCGAGCGCTCGGGGTTGAGCGCCTCCACCACCCGCTCGAAGGGCAACTCCTGGTACTCGTAGGCCGCCAGGTCCCACTCGCGGACCCGGCCCAGCACCTCGGCGAAGCTCGGATCACCGGAGAGATCGGTGCGCAGCACCAGCGTGTTGACGAAGAAGCCCACCAGCTCGTCCAGCGCCTCGTCACCCCGACCCGCCACCGGCGTGCCCAGCGGGATGTCCTCCCCCGCGCCGAGCCTCGACAGCAGCACCGCCAACCCCGCCTGCAACACCATGAAGAGCGTGCAGCCGTGCTCGCGCGCCACCGCCACCAACCGCTCGTGCAACTCGGCGTCCAGCGCGACCGGCACCGAGCCGCCCGCGTAGCTGGCGACCGCGGGCCGCGGCCGGTCGAAGGGCAGCGCCAGCTCGGCCGGCAGGTCGGCCAGCTCACCCGTCCAGAAGTCCACCAGCTCGTCCGCGTCGGCCAGCAGCTCCTGCTGCCACAGGGTGTAGTCGACGTACCGCAGCGGCAGCGGCTCCCAGCCGGGCCGCTCACCGGCGGCGCGGGCCGCGTACGCCTGCGCCAGGTCGCGCAGCAGCGGGCCCCAGGACCAGCCGTCGGTGGCGATGTGGTGGATCACCAGCGAGAGTACGTGCTCCTGCGGACCGAGCACGAAGAGCTCGGCCCGCACCGGCAGTTCGCTGGTGAGGTCGAAGACGTGCCCGGCGGCGGCGGCCAGCGTCGCGGCCAGCTCGCCCTCGGTGCGCTCGGCGACCACCAGCGCGGGCGTCCGCGGGCCGGCGTCGAGCACCCGCTGCACGGGCTCGCCGTCGACCTCGGGGAAGACCGAGCGCAGCAGCTCGTGCCGCTCGGCCAGGTCGGCCAGCGCCGCGGCCAGCGCGGTGTGGTCCAGCGGGCCGGTCAGCCGCACGGCCAGCGGGCAGTTGTAGGCCGAGCCGGTCTCGGTCAGCCGGTTGAGGAACCAGAGCCGCCGCTGGGCGAAGGACACGGGGAACACGGGATCTCCTAGGAAGGGCGCGCACTCGACGCTTGGGTTCACAGGGACGAGCGGCGCAGCGCGGGGCGCGCCTTGGGTGCTTCGGCCAGCAGGGCGGCGAGCTTGGCCGGGGTGGGGTGCTGGAAGACCTGGCGGATCCGCAGCTCCATGCCGAGGTCCGCGCGGACCCGGCTGATCAGTCGGGTGACCTGGAGGGAGTGGCCGCCGAGGGCGAAGAAGTTGTCGTCGGCGCCGACCTCCCCGCGCTCCAGGAGCTCGGCGAAGAGCTCCCGGATCCGCTGCTCGACCGGGTTCGCGGACGGCTGCGCCGGTGCGGCCACGGCCTCGACCGGCGCGCTCCGCACGGCCCGGCGGGGCGCGGGGGCCGGTACCGCGCTGATCGGCTCCGCCGGGGCCTGCGCCACCCGGCGCAGCACCGCCAGCAGGCCCTCGGCCATCCACTGCGCCGTGTCGGGCTCGAAGAGCTCGGTGGCGTAGCTGAGTTCGCCGCGCACACCGCCCGGCGCGCCGTCCGCGCCGCGGTGCTCGTTGAGGTCCAGGGCCAGGTCGAACTTGCTGACCTGCCAGCGCATCGGCTGCTCCGCGGCGCTCAGGCCCGGCAGCTGCGGCAGCGGGAGGGGCTCGTTCTGCAGCTGGACCATCACCTGGAAGACCGGGTGGCGGGCCAGCGAGCGCTCGGGGTTGAGCGCCTCCACCACCCGCTCGAAGGGCAGCTCCTGGTGCTCGTAGGCTGCCAGGTCCGACTCCCTTACCCGGCCCAGCAGTTCGGCGAAGCTCGGGTCACCGGTCAGGTCGGTGCGCAGCACCAGGGTGTTGACGAAGAAGCCCACCAGCTCGTCCAGCGACTCGTCCGAGCGGCCGGCCACCGGGGTGCCGAGGGGGATGTCCTGCCCGGCGCCCAGCTGCGAGAGCAGCACCGCCAGCGCCGCCTGCACCACCATGAAGAGCGTGCAGCCGTGCTCGCGGGCCAGCGCGGCCAGCCGCTCGTGGAGTTCGGCGTCCAGCGCGACCGGCACCGATCCACCGGCGGCACTGGCCACCTCGGGGCGCGGCCGGTCGAAGGGCAGCGCCAGCTCGGCCGGGGCGCCCGCCAGCTCCTTGGTCCAGAAGGCCAGCAACTCGTCACAGTCGGCGAGCAGTTCGCGCTGCCACAGGGTGTAGTCGGCGTACTGGACGGCGAGTGGGGCCCAGGTGGGCTGCTCGCCGGCGGCGCGGGCCGTGTACGCCTGCGCCAGGTCGCGCAGCAGCGGGCCCCAGGACCAGCCGTCACCGGCGATGTGGTGGATCACCAGCGCCAGCACGTGCTCCTGCTCCTCCTGTTCCCGTTCCGACTCCGACCCCTGGGCGCCGAGCGTGAAGAGCCGGGCCAGCAGCGGGAGTTCCCCGGCCAGGTCGAAGCCGTGCGCGGCGACGGCGGCGAGCACCTCCGGCAGCCCGTCCTCGGTGACGGGCTCGGCGACCAGTGCGGGGCGGGCCCGCTCGGCGGGCAGCACCAGCAGCTGCGGCAGGCCGTCGACCTCGTCGACGAGCGTGCGCAGCACCTCGTGCCGGGCGATCACGTCACCGAGCGCCGCACCGAGCGCCTCCCGGTCCAGGAGGCCGCGCAGCCGGAAGGCGAACGGCATGTTGTAGCTCGCCGACTGCTCCTCCGCCTGGTGGACGAACCAGAGCCGCTGCTGGGCGAAGGAGAGCGGCGGCTGCCCCTGGTGCTCGCGGCGCAGCAGCGGGCGGCGGGCCCGGGCGGCCCGGCCGGCCAGCTCGGCGAGCGCGGCCGGGGTCTGCGCCTGGAAGACCTCGCGCAGCGGGAGTTCGACCCCCAGCGCGGTGCGGATCCGGCCCACCAGCCGGGTGGCGAGCAGCGAGTGGCCGCCCAGCTCGAAGAAGCCGGCGTCGGCGCCGACGCTCTCCAGGCCCAGCAGTTCGGCGAAGAGTCCGCAGAGGATCTCCTCCTGCGGGGTGCGCGGCGCGCGGCCCTGCGCAGCGGCGGTCGTCGGGGCGGGCAGCGCCCGGTAGTCGACCTTCCCGTTCGGTGTGAGCGGCAGCGCGGGCAGCGCGACGAAGGCCGAGGGCACCATGAAGTCGGGCAGCACGGCGGCGAGCCGGGCGCGCACCCCGTCGGTGCCGTCCACCGGGGCGGTGCCGGTCAGGTAGCCGACCAGCCGCTTCTCGCCGTCCTCGCCGGTCCGGGCGACCACCACCGCCTGGCGCACGCCCGCGCAGCGGGCCAGCGCCGCCTCGACCTCGCCGAGCTCGACCCGGAAGCCCCGGATCTTGAGCTGCTCGTCGGCCCGGCCCAGGAAGTCCAGCAGGCCGTCGGTGCGCCAGCGGGCCAGGTCGCCGGTGCGGTACATCCGGGTGCCGGGCGCGCCGAACGGGTCGGCGACGAAGCGCTCGGCGCTCGCGCCGGGCTTGCCGTGGTAACCGCGGGCCAGGCCCGCCCCGGCCAGGTAGAGCTCGCCCGGCGCGCCGGGGGGCAGCAGCCGCAGCCGCTCGTCCAGCACGTACGCCCGGGTGGCGTCGAGCGGGCGGCCGATCGGCACCGGGCCGTCCGGCTGCCCGTCGCCGGCGGTGATCAGGTGCGAGGTGGCGCACAGGGTCGCCTCGGTCGGACCGTAGAGGTGACGCACCGCGATCGTGGGGCAGGCCGCCAGCACCGCGCGCACCGCGCCGGGGCTGACCACGTCGCCGCCGGTCAGCACCTCCCGCACGCCCGCCAGCAGCTCCGGCTGCTCCTCGGCGACCACCCGGAAGAGGCCGGCGGTCAGGTGCACGGCGGTGATCCGGTGCTCGCGGATCAGCTCGCCCAGCTCCGCGACGCCGAGTTCACCGTCGGGGGCGACCACCACCTCCCAGCCCGACAGCAGCGCGACCCAGAGCTCGTAGTCGGCGATGTCGAAGGCGTGCGGGGCGTGGAAGAGCACCCGCTCGCCGCCGCCGCCGCCGGCGCGGTGCCAGCCGCGGTCCGCGACCAGCTCCAGCACGTCGCGGTGGGTGACCGCGACGCCCTTGGGGACGCCGGTGGAGCCGGAGGTGTGCATCAGGTAGGCGAGTTGCTCGCCGTGGCAGGCCGCGGCGCCCTCCCGCCCGCCGGTGGCCCGCTCGGGATCCGTCGTGGACGCGGGGTCGATCAGGTGCTCGGCCCGCACCCCGTGCGCCCGGGACGCCTCGTCGAGCAGCAGCACCCGGCAGCCGGTGTCGTCCAGGATCCGCTGCATGCGCGCGGCCGGGTAGCTGTTGTGCAGCGGGACGTAGACACCGCCCGCCTTGAGCACGGCCAGCAGCGCGACCACCACCTCGCTGGAGCGGCGCATCAGCACGCCGACCGGGCTCTCGGTGCCCACGCCGAGCGCGCCGAGCCGCTCGGCCAGCCGCTGCGCGCGCTCGTCCAGCTCGCGGTAGGTCAGCCGCACCGCGCCCTCGCGCAGCGCGACGGCCTCGGGGGTGCGGGCCGCCTGGGCGGCGAAGGCCAGGTGGACGCCCTGCGGCGCGGGCTCGGCCGCCGCGGTGCCGGTCGCCGCGGTGCCGGTCGGCAGCCAGTCGCCGAGCAGCCGGGAGCGCTCGGCGGGCAGCAGCACCTCCAGCTCGGAGAGCCGGCGGCGCGGCCGCTCGACCGCCGCCGTCAGGACCTGGCGCAGCCGCTCGCCGAGGGCGGCGACGGTGCCCTCATCGAAGAGGTCGGTGCGGTACTTGACGACGGCCCGCAGCCCGCCGCGCGCGCCCTCGGGGGTGCCGGCGGCCTGGTCCCACTGCTCGACGAACTGGAAGGCCAGGTCGAACTCGGCCACCGGGAAGTCGACTTCGGTGCTCTCGCAGGCCAGCTCGGCCAGCTCCAGGGCCGGCGCGGCGGCGCGGCGCATGGTCAGCACCACCTGGAAGAGCGGGTGGCGGGCCAGCGAGCGGCGCGGGTTGACCGCCTCCACCACCTGCTCGAACGGGACGTCCTGGTGGGCGAACGCAGCCAGGTCCGACTCCCGGACCCGGCGCAGCAGTTCGACGAAGGTCGGGTCGCCGGTCAGGTCGGTGCGCAGCACCAGGGTGTTGACGAAGAAGCCCACCAGCTCGTCCAGCGCCTCGTCCGAGCGCCCGGCCACCACCGTGCCGAGCGGGATGTCGGTGCCCGCGCCGAGCCGGCCGAGCACCACCGCCAGCGCGGACTGCAGCACCATGAAGAGCGTGCAGCCGGCCGAACGGGCCAACTCCTCCAGTCGGGCGATCAGTTCGGCGTCGAACTCGACGTCCAGCAGGGCGCCCCGCCGGCTGGGCAGCGCCGGCCTGGTCCGGTCGGCGGGCAGCAGCAGCTCGTCCGGCAGGCCGGCCAGCGCCTGCTGCCAGTAGGCCAGTTGGCCCTCGCCCTCGCGCGCCAGCAACTCCTGCTGCCAGAGCGTGTAGTCGGCGTACTGGACCGGCAGATCCGTCCAGTGCGGCGCCCCGCCGGCGCGGCGCGCCGCGTAGGCGGCGGCCAGGTCGCGCAGCAGCGGGTCCCAGGACTCGCCGTCGGTGGCGATGTGGTGGATCGCCAGCACCAGCGTGTGCTGCCGCGGGCCGCTGGTGAGCAGCACGGCGCGCAGTGGGCTGCCGTCGGCGAGGTCGAAGTCGCGGCCGGCCCAGTCGGCGACCGCTGCCGGCAGGCCGTCGGCCGGCGCGAGCAGCCTCACCAGCTCGGGGCGCACCGCCGGGCGGACCTCCTGGCGCGGGTCGCCGGCGGTGTCCGGGTAGCGGGTGCGGAGCGTCTCGTGGCGCTCCACCAGGTCGCCCAGCGCGGCCTCGAGCGCGTCCTGGTCCAGTTCGCCGGTCAGCCGGGTGGCGAGCACGCAGTGGTAGGCCGGGCTCGGCCCCTCCAGCCGGTGGACGAACCAGAGCCGGCGCTGGGCGCCGGACAGCCGCAGCACCGCCGGGCGCGGCGCGGGCCGCAGCGCCGGGCGGGCCCGGCCGGCGCCGTCCAGCAGGCCGGCGAGCGCCGCCACCGTCGGCGAGCCGAAGACGGTGCGGATGCCCAGCTCCACGCCGAGCGCGGAGCGCACCTGGGCGACCAGCCGCATGGCGAGCAGCGAGTTGCCGCCCAGCTCGAAGAAGTCCTCGTCGACACCGACCGCGGGCAGGCCCAGCACGCCCGCCACCAGCCCCGCCAGGATCTCCTCGCGGGCGGTGCGCGGGCCGCGTCCGGTGCCCGCCGCGCCGTAGCCGGGCTCGGGCAGGGCGCGCCGGTCGAGCTTGCCGTTGACGGTCACCGGCAGCGCGTCCAGCAGCACCAGGGCGGCCGGCACCAGGTGCTCGGGCAGCACGGCGGCGAG
>NZ_BAAALF010000301.1:0-575 GCF_039528135.1 Kitasatospora nipponensis
AGCGCGCCGCGGCCGGGTGCCCGGCCGCGGGGTCCGGGCGGGTCGGGCGCGGCGCGGCCACCGACGCACCGCCCGGCTCGCCGAGCAGTCGCGCCAGCACGCCGTACGGGATCCGGCCCTCACCGTGGTAGGCGGCGTGCACGGCGCCGACCAGACTCGCCTCGCTCGCCTCGCCGGCCTGGAGCATCGCCCCGGCCCCGGCCCGCAGGGCCCGCAGCGCACCGGGGACGGTGAACCGCTCGGCGATGACCAGCAGGCGGTGCGCACCGGGCCGGGCCGCCGGCAGGCAGGCGTCCAGGGCCTCGTCGACGGTGGTGGCGGCGGCGATCAGGACGGGCCCCCCCGCCCCCTCCCCCCCCCCCCCCCCCCGCGCCGCCCCCCCCCAGCCGGCGGCTGGGCCGCCAACTGCTGCGCGCGGCCCGGGCCTGCTGGCCCGATCCGGCGCTGGAGGCGCTCGCCACGGCCCATCCGCGCGGCGCCCACCAGAGCGTCGTGCTCGGGCTGGCCGCCCGGGCGGGTGGGCTGGCCCCTGCCGACGCGGGGGCGGCCGCCCCCTACGAGAGCGTCAACGGGCC
>NZ_BAAALF010000301.1:585-6448 GCF_039528135.1 Kitasatospora nipponensis
CCCGGGTGGGGGGGAGTCGGTCGGGGCCGCCGAGGCCGCCGGCCCGCGCGGCGGCAGCGGCGGCGCCGGCGGCCACCGCGTCGGCGGCCGGCGCCAGCCGGGCCAGCACCGCCGCCACCCGGTAGGGGTCCAGGGCGAGCAGCCGCAGCGCAGCGGTGGCCGGCGCCGCCGCCGAGGCCGCCGCGCGGGCCGTCGCCCTCGGCAACGGCGACCGACTCCCCACGACCGGTGCGCCGCTGCTCGACCTGTACGCCGAGCGGCACGCCTCCTGGAAGGTGAAACTCTTTGCATCGTGATCATCGCGACGACCCGGCCGACCCGCTCACCGCGGGCGACCCCGGCCCGCCCGCCCCCGGTGGCGCCCGGCGGGCGCTGCGGATCGGGCTCGGCGGCCCGGTCGGCTCGGGCAAGACCGCCACGGTTGCGGCACTCTGCCGGCTGCTGCGCGGGGAACTCTCGCTGGCCGTCGTCACCAACGACATCTACACCACCGAGGACGCCGAGTTCCTGCTGCGGCACGCGGTGCTGGCCCCGGAGCGGATCACCGCGGTGGAGACCGGCTGCTGCCCGCACACCGCGATCCGCGACGACATCTCGGCCAACCTGGAGGCGGTGGAGGAGCTGGAGGCGACGGTCGGGCCGCTGGACCTGGTCCTGCTGGAGTCCGGCGGGGACAACCTCACGGCGACCTTCAGCCGCGGCCTGGTGGACGCGCAGATCTTCGTGATCGACGTGGCGGGCGGGGACAAGATCCCGCGCAAGGGCGGCCCGGGGGTGTCGAACTCGGACCTACTGGTCGTCAACAAGACCGACCTGGCCCCGCTGGTCGGCGCCGACCTGGGCGTGATGGCCCGCGACGCGAAGGCGCAGCGCGGCGCGTTGCCGACGGTCTTCTGCTCGCTGGCCGCGCCCGAGGGGGTGGCGCCGGTGGCCGACTGGGTCCGGGAGCGGCTGGCCGCGTGGCGCACGGCCTGAGCGCGCCGCCGCCGTGGGCGCAGGCCCCCGCCACGGCCCGCATCCACGCCGTGCTGGACGGGCGCGGGCACACCGCGCTGCCCGTGCTGCGCGGAGCGGGGCCGCTCGCCCTGCGCCGGCTGCGTGGCGGCGCGCTCGCCGAGGTGGCGACCGTCGCCACGATGGCCGGCCCGCTGGGCGGGGACCGGCTCGCGGTGCGGGTGGCCGTCGACGCCGGAGCGCGGCTGCGGGTGACCGGGGTGGCGGCCACCCTGAGCCTGCCCGGGGAGGGCCCGGCGCACTACGGACTCGACCTGGCGGTGGCGGCCGGTGGCCTGCTGGAGTGGCTCCCCGAGCCGGTGATCGCCGCGGCCGGCATCCACCTGGTGCTGCACACCCGGGTCGAGCTGGCCGCCGGTGCCGCCCTGCTGCTGCGCGAGGAGCAGGTGCTGGGGCGCCAGCACGACTGGGCGGTGCACGGCGTCCCCGGCCGGCTCACCACCCGGCTGACGGTCCGCCAGGGCGGCCGGCTGCTCCTCGATCAGCAGAGCGACCTCGGTCCGGGCGCCCCGGGCTGGGACGGCGCGGCGGTCCTGGGCCCCCACCGGGCGCTCGGCCAGCTGCTGACGGTCGGCCTGCCCGCGCCGCCGGCCGGGCCCGGGGCCGGCGACCGCGCGGTGCTGGCCCTGCCCGGAGACGACGCGCACCTGCTGCTGGCCCTCGCGCCCGACGCCCTGGCGCTGCGCCGGCTGCTCGACGGGGGCCAGGCGGTGGGAAACGGGCCGGGAAACGCCGCGGGAAACGGGCTGGGAAACGGGCCGGGAAACGCCGCGGGGCGGGCGCCACAAGGGGCGCCCGCCCCGCGGGACCGTCAGGGAACCGGTCAGGGGGTGTAGCTGAAGCGGTCGCCTGCGATCAGCGCGGTGGTGCCGCCGGGGGTGGTGACCGTGACGTCCACGGTGCCGGTGCCGGCGGGGGAGAGCACCGTGCAGAAGGTCGGGCCGCAGGAGGAGTCCTTGCCCGCCACGCCACCGAAGAGGACCTGGCCACCGAGCAGGTTGGTCCCCGCGACGTTGACGTGGGTGCCGCCGGCCACCGGGCCGCTGGTGGTGTAGAGGGAGGTCAGCACCGGAGCGGGCGGCGCCGGCGGGGTCGGGCCGGTGTAGCCGAACGCGGACGCCGCGTCGGCGTGGCCGCCCGGGGTGACGACGGTGACCGCCACGGAGCCGCTGCCGCCCGGCGCGGTGGCCGTGCAGCTGGTGCCCGCGCAGGAGGAGCTGGTGGCGGGGGTGTCACCGAAGAGCACGAACCCGTTGTCCAGGTTGCTCCCGGTGACGGTGACGGCGGTGCCGCCGGTGCCCGGGCCGGTGGTGGCGCTCAGCGCGGTGACGGTCGGCGCGGGCGGGACGGCGGCGGCCTGGTTCACGCCGGTGACGTCCTGCGCGACGACGTCGTTCGCCGGGTTCACGTCGCCCCGGTTGGCGACGGTCGCGGTGACCGTGCCGCTGGGCTTGGCCGCGCCGGAGCGCAGGTTGACCTTCATGAAGTCGGACCGGCCGGGGCTGCGGGTGCCGGTGAAGTAGGCGGTCACGTGGCGGCCGTCGGGCGAGATCGTCTCGGTGAAGACGTAGTCCGCCGGGGTGGAGTACATCAGGACGCCGTCGGTGGTGATGCCCGGCGGCAGGTCGAGGGTGACCTGCGTGACGCCGCTGTAGGCCACGCTGCCGACGGAGGTCCAGGTGACGGACATGTTGCCGCTGCTGTTGGCCAGGAACGGGTAGTTCCCGCCGACCGCCACGGACACGTCCGGGCCCGCGGCCACCGTGGGGGTGGGCGTGGGGGTGGGTGTCGGCGTCGGGGTGGGCGTCGGGCTCGGCTTCCTGGCCGCGACCGTGACCGGGGTCCTGGTGGCCTTCCCGGACGGCGCGGCCGAGGCCGCGACGGGCACGGCGACGGCCAGGGCGCTGATCGCCGCCACGGCGACCCCGGCCTGGGTCAGTCTGATCTTCACGATGTCCCCCATTCGTACCATTGAGATCATGGTTATATCGTGACGGGACGTCAGCGCGGGGCACCCGGAGCATCGGTGTGTCCGCCATCGGGGTGAACTTTCGGCCAACCCCTTCGACCGTGCCGGCCGTCGCGCGAACGCCGGAGCCCCGTCCACCGGGGGTGGACGGGGCTCCGGGGGCGTGACCGGCTCAGCCGGTCTGGGCGGGCCGGTTGCCGCGCTGTTCGAGCGCGGCGAGGTAGGCGTTGTACGCGTTCAGCTCGGCGTCGCCGTCCCGCTCGGCGGCCCGGTCCTGGCGGACGGCCTGGCGCTGCGAGGACTTCGCCCACTGGAAGACCAGGGCGACCAGCACCACCGCGGTCGGGATCTCGCCGAAGGCCCAGGTGATCCCGCCGGCCAGCTTCTGGTCGGTCATCAGGTCGGTGCCGGGCGGCGCGCCGGCGGCCGTGAAGGTGGTCACCAGTGGCGTGGTCGCCATCATCACCGCCACGCCGAAGAAGGCGTGGAAGGGCATCCCCATGAAGAGCTCGATGATCCGCATCACGTGCCCGGGCCGGTTCGGCCCGGGGTCCACCCCCATGATCGGCCAGAAGAAGAGCAGCCCGGCCGCCAGGAAGTGCACCATCATCGCGATGTGCCCGATCCGGGACTGCATCAGGCCGTCGAAGAGCGGGGTGAAGTAGAGGCCGTAGAGGCTGGCGATGAAGAGCGGGATGGTGAAGGCCGGGTGCGAGACGACCTTGACGTACCGGCTGTGCAGCAGCGCCACCAGCAGCTCGCGCGGTCCGCGCGGCCGCCCCTTGCCGGCCGGCCGCAGCGAGCGCAGCGCCAGGGTGATCGGCGCGCCGAGCAGCAGCAGGATCGGGACCAGCATGCTGAGCACCATGTGCTGGATCATGTGGGCGCTGAAGAGCACCATGCCGTAGTCGTTGAGCCCCGAGCAGGTCACCGCGACGATGGTCAGCACACCGAGCGTCCAGGCCACCGTGCGCCCCACCGGCCACCGGTCGCCGCGGCGCAGCAGGCGCGCGACGCCCGCGCCGTACAGGCCCAGGGCGAGCAGGCTGCCCAGCAGGAAGGGCCAGTCGGGCGACCAGTGGAGCACCGCGTCGAGTGAGAACGGTCCGAGCCCGCCGTGGTGGTGCATCCCCGACATGCCGTCCATCGGCGGCCCCGCTTTCCTTCGTGCCGTGGACGGCCGACCCCGCCTCAGGTCCGGTTCGTCCGTTTTTCGTCGGGGCCCAGACTACGGGCGGCCCGTCGGCCGGCGGTGGGCGCCCCCTGCTCAGGCGCCCCGGTCGGCGGCGTGGCCCGGCGGCGTGCGGGTGGCGCCGAAGCCGGTCTCGTGGTCCCAGAGGTGGGTGCAGCCGGGGCACTGGAGGTGGAGCAGGCTGCCGGTGTTGGCCAGCAGGTAGCGCCAGTGCTCGGGGCAGGTGCGGCGCTCCCCGCACGGTCCGCAGTCCCGGTCGTCCTCGCACCGTGGGCAGGGCACCCAGGCGCGGCGGCCGTCGTCGGCCTGCGGGTCAATGGGCAGCAGCATCGCCGTGCTCCCGTCCGGGCAGCACGCCGGCCGCCACCAGCTCGTCGTAGGTCCGCTGCTGCTCGGGGTCGAGGTTCGAGTAGAGCAGCGCGTACGCCTCGTCCTCGCCGCGCAGGACGGCCACCGGGTCCCACTGCGGGCCGAGCGCGGCGAGCACCTGGGCGCGCCGCCGGGTCTCCTCGACGGTGAGGTCGACCGCGAAGTCGGTCAGGGCCGTCGGGGGCTGGGATGGGCCGTGTGTTTCGGCGTGGTTCGCGCACATGCCACCAGAACTTAGGTATGCCTTTCCACCTCGTCAAACCTCCGATGCGGCCGCTCCCGGCGGGCGCCGGGCCCGCTGCGGCGCGACGATCGGCTGTATACGGGGCGAACTGAGTAGGAAGATCCTGTTTTCATGTACTCATAAAAGTGATTAGGATCACCCCAGCTTGGGGCCGGCGCTGTCCCCTCCGGCCGGTTCCGCCGGCGACGTCGACCCTGTCCGCCTGTAGGAGGCCCTGATGGTCACCGCTCTGCCGCAGCCCGCGACGTCGCCCGCCCCGCAGTCCCTGGACGATGTCCCCGGCTGGTTCTGGCCACTCGATCAGCAGCTGTTCAGCTGGTTGCTGGAGCGCCAGACGACCGCCGGAACCCGGGGTGACCTGCTGGAACTGGGCAGCTACCTGGGGCGCAGCGCGATCCTGATGGGTCGCCACCTGCAGGACGGCGAGGTGTTCACCGTCTGCGACCTGTTCGACTCCGACGCCCCCGACGGGGACAACGCCGCCGAGATGACCATGTCGTACCGCGAGACGCTCACCCGGACCGCCTTCGAACGCAACTACCTGGCGTTCCACCCGCGGCTGCCCGCCATCGTCCAGGCGCCCACCTCGGTGCTCGGGGACGGCCGGATCGCCGCCGACAGCTGTCGCTTCGTGCACATCGACGCCTCCCACCTGTACGAGCACGTGGCGGTCGACATCCGCACCGCGCACGAGGTGCTCGCCGACGACGGCATCGTGGTGCTGGACGACTTCCGCTCGCCGCACACGCCCGGCGTCGCGGCGGCCACCTGGGAGGCCGTCTTCCGCGGCGGCCTGCGCCTGATCTGCGTCACCCCGGAGAAGCTCTACGGCACCTGGGGCGACCCCGGGCAGCTGCAGGAGGAGCTGCTGGCGCTGGGCGGCGACGCGCCGGAGTGCTACATGGACGTCGACACCGTCGCGGGCCAGCGCCTGGTGCGGCTCTCCGGGCGCGGTGTGGCGGCCCTGCTGCCGGAGCCCGCCCCGGTCGCCGCGCCGGCGGCCACGCCGGAGCCGGAGCCGCAGGCGCCGGCCGCACCCGCGCCGCGGCAGTCCCCGGCCGCCGCCCGGATGCTG
>NZ_BAAALF010000302.1:0-6396 GCF_039528135.1 Kitasatospora nipponensis
CGCCCGCCCGCCCAGCCCGCTCGCGCCGGCCGCGCGGGCGGGCGGCCGGGCGGCCGGGCACGGCTCGGGCCGGCCGTTCAGGTCAGCCGGAAGACCGGTCCGCGCGGGGTGAACGGCAACCCCGCGCCCTGCGGTACCAGGTACGCGTGCTCGCGCCGCACCCGCAGCACGTCGCACTCGCCGTCGGTGATCAGCAGGATCGGCGCGCCGGCCGGGAAGTCCTCGGCGCGCTCCAGCAGGTCCACGCCGGGTTGCAGCACCGTCCCGCCCCGGCCGCGGACCCGGACCCGGCCGGCGATGTCCTGCGGCGGGAGGTAGCCGGCGTCGTGGGCGGCGGCGTCGCAGTACACCACCCGGACCGCCGGCACGTCCCGCGCGGCGGCGTAGGAGGCGATCGCGCCCAGGGCCCGGCCGAGCAGCCGGCGGTCCATCGAGCCGGAGGTGTCCAGCACCACCCCGAAGGTGCAGCGGGCCACCTCCTCGGGCGGGAAGTACCGCCCGGCGCGCGGGATGTCGGGGGAGGAGGCCTGCCGCCGGGACGGCCGGGCGTAGCTGCGCACCGGCTGCGGGGAGGGGACGAACTCGTCGAACCAGCGTGCCAGTCGGGCGTCCCACGGCACCGGCGGGTGGGCCAACGCGCGGATCTCCTCGACCAGCCCGGCCGGCAGCAGCCCGCGTTCGCGCCGGTGCAGCTCGAAGCCCTGCTGCAGGCCGCGGCGGTAGAAGTCGTCCAGGTCGACGAAGTCGCGCGCAGGGCCGATCGGTTCGCCGAGCACGTCCGGCCGCCCCTTGCCGGCGAGGGTCGCCAACCGACGGATCCGCCGCTGGTCGCGGACGATCCGGTCGTACACCTCCTCGGCCGACAGCCCCTTCAACCCGGGGTCGTGCAGCAGCCCTTCGGGCATTTCGCCGATGCCCATCTCCAGCAGCCAGCCGTTGATCACGTAGTCGGCCGCGACGTTGAACAGGTACGGGTCGCGGGCCCCGCGCCGCTCGCCGTGCCGCAGCGCGGCGTGCAGCATCTCGTGGGCCAGGATGAAGCGCCACTCCTCGTCGCTGTGGCGGCGCAGCGGGTTGAGGTAGATCTCGCCGGCCTCGGCGTTGACCGCCGCGACGGCGATGCCGTGGGCACGCGCGAGTTCGACGTCCGCGACCAGGGTGATGCCGGCCGCGATGCCCCCGAGCAGCGGGTAACTGGAGACGAACCAGTTGAGCGCCCGGGTCCAGGGCCGCTCGGGCATCCGGGCGCCGGTGAGCTCCTCGCGCCGACCGCCGGCCACGTCCATCGCCGCCGACATGGTGCGGGTGAGCGCGGCGGCGAAGGCCGTGGTCCAGTCCTCGGGGGTGTCCGCCCGGCGGGGCACCAGGTGCAGGTCCGGCTCGGCGCCGGCGGTCCCGGCCACCTGCGGCAGGCCGTCGCGGCGCCAGCGCGCGGCCAGTTCCTCCTCGTCGCCACCCTGGTACGCCGGTGGCAGCGGCACCGGCGCCTGTCCCATCGGGAAGGTGGCGAGGAAGCGGTTGACCACGTGGCAGCGGGCGGCCCGCTGGTGGGTGTCGGGCTGGATGCGCGGGCCGGCGGCGGCCTCGGCGTGCCCGAAGCCCAGGTGCAGCAGACTGTGGGCCAGCACCCAGGCCCACTCGGCCGCGCTCGCGCGGCGCCTGGCGTCGACGTGCACCGTGCCGTTGGAGTCGACCACCGCCCAGCCGTCCACCGGGCGCAGTGCGCACTCGGGTTCGCGGCACAGGCGCACGTCCAGCGAGGCGAAGGCGGTGTTGCCCCGCAGCCGGGCCAGGCCCTGGCCGAGTGCCTCGGCGGCCGGGTCCGCGGGCGCCGCCCCGGCCGCGCCCCTGGCGGCCGCCGGGCGCGCCGGCCGCCTCACCGGCGGGCCTCCACCAGCCGCGGCATGTCCCGGGCCGCCTCGATCAGGAACCAGGGCGGGAGCACCGGATTGCCGTCCGAGCCGTCCGCGATCACCGTCTGGGCCACCTCGACCGAGATCTCGGCCAACTGCACCAGCAGCGACTTGGCCCGGTAGGCGGTCTGCCGCAGCGCGTCGGAGGCGTACTCCTTCCTTGCCGGCAGTTCCTTGACCAGCCGGCCGCGGAAGGCGTCGGCCAGGTAGTAGAGCAGGTCGCGGTCCTCCAGGCGGTGCGGCCAGCGGGCGTCGCCCTTGAGGATGGCCTCCAGGCCGTAGGAGTTGCGCACGATCTTGGCGTAGCCGCAGAAGGCCACGGCGTGCGGCGGGGTGAGCAGGCCGTGGGCCAGCACCTTCAGGGTCTCGTGTGCCACCGCCGGGCCGAAGGAGTGCAGCGCGTCGGAGAGCATGTGCCAGGCGCGTGGCGTGGAGAACGGCTCCTCGGACTTGGGCGGCGCGGACCACAGGTGGTCCGGGCGGTCCGTCAGGTGGTCCACCACCCAGGGGTGGATGCCGTTGCCCGCCGCCCAGCGCAGCCAGTCGGTGGCGCTGGCCCGCAGATGGACGTGGACCAGGCGGTTGACCAGTGCCGACGCCATCGGCCGGGCGAGCGCACCGTCGGTGGCACGGTTGCCCGCACCGATCACGATGCTGCCGGCGGGCAGTTCGTAGGAGCCGATCCGACGGTCCAGGATCAGCGAGTAGAAGGCCTTCTGCACGTCCGGGGTGGCCGCGTTGAGCTCGTCCAGGAAGAGGCAGTACGGCTGGTCGCGGGCGATGGACTCCGGCGGGCAGAACCGCGAGCGGCCCTCGGCGGTGAGCTGCGGGACCCCGATCAGGTCCTCCGGTGCCAGCTGGGTGCCGATCAGGCTGACGCACTCCAGTCCCAGGGCCTGGGCGAACTCCCTCACCAGCGACGACTTCCCGATGCCCGGCGCGCCCCACAGGAAGACCGGCCGGACGGTGGCCAGCCCGAGCAGCAGCTCGGGAACCTGTGACGGCGAGACGGTGACGGCACCCTGCACGGGGAGGTCCTCCAGTGGTAGCGGACGAGCGCCCGCCCAGTGTGCGGACACCTGCCGCCGGGCGCACGCCCTTTTCGGCGCCCGAAACCGTGGTGCGACCGCGGCCGTGCGCCCCTACCCTCGCCCCATGACCCGCCGACCGCTCATCGCCGTGCTCACCGGGGCCGGGATCTCCACCGACTCCGGCATCCCCGACTACCGTGGCCCGAACGGGCTGTGGCAGCGCGACCCGAAGGCCCAGGAGCTGGTGACGCTGGGCCCCTACCTGGCCGATGAGGACGTGCGCCGGCGGGCCTGGCTGATGCGGCGCGACGCGGGCGCGCTGACGGCCGAGCCGAACGCCGGGCACCGCGCGCTGGTCGAACTGGCCGCGCGGCTGCCGGTCCGGGTGCTCACCCAGAACGTCGACGGGCTGCACCAGCGGGCCGGGCTGCCCGACCGCAAGGTGCTCGAACTGCACGGCAGCGCGCGCCGGGTGCAGTGCGTGCGCTGCCGGCGGTACGGGGAGATGAGCGCGGCGCTGGCGCGGGTGGCGGCCGGGGAGGACGACCCGCCCTGCCGGGAGTGCGGCGGCATCCTCAAGCCCGCCACCGTGATGTTCGGCGAGCGGCTGGACCCGGAGGTGATCGGGAAGGCGGAGGCCGTCGCCCGGGCCTGCGAGCTGTTCATCGCCGTCGGCAGCACCCTGCAGGTCCACCCGGCCGCCCTGTTGCCCCAGATCGCCGTGGAGAGCGGAGCCCGGCTCATCATCGTCAACGCCGAGCCGACGCCGTACGACCCGGTGGCCGATCAGGTGCTGCGCGAGCCCATCTCCTCGGCACTTCCCGCCCTGGTGGCTACGCTGACCGAATGACGCTCCAGCACCGCTTCGACCCCTGGTCCCCTCAGTTCGTCGCGCACCCGTACGACGCGTACGCCGAACTGCGCGAGCACGCGCCGGTCAGCTACTACGAGCCGACCGGCCAGTGGCTCGTCTCCCGGTACCAGGACGTCAGCGCGCTGCTGCGGGACCGGCGGCTGGGGCGCACCTACACCCACCGCTTCAGCCACGAGGAGTTCGGGCAGACGCCGCCGGACCCCGCGCACGAGGCGTTCCACACCCTCAACGACCACGGGCTGCTCGACCTGGAGGCGCCGGACCACACCCGGATCCGGCGGCTGGTCTCCAAGGCGTTCACCCCGAGGATGGTCGCCTCGCTGCGCCCCACGGTGGCCCGGCTGGCCGACGAGCTCGTCGCGGACCTGCTGAAGGAGGGCGGCGGCGACCTGATAGCCGCCCTCGCCGAGCCGCTGCCGGTGGCGGTGATCGCCGAGATGCTGGGCGTGCCCGAGGCCGACCGGGGCCTGCTGCGGCCCTGGTCGGCGGCGATCACCGGGATGTTCGAGCTCAACCCGAGCGAGGAGGTCGCCCGGCGGGCGGTGGACGCCAGCGTCGAGTTCTCCGACTACCTGCGCGCGCTGATCCGCGAGCGGCGCGCCGCCCCCGGCGGCGACCTGATATCCGCGCTGATCGCGGCGCAGGACGAGGGCGAGGCGCTCAACGAGCAGGAGATGGTCTCCACCTGCGTGCTGCTGCTCAACGCCGGCCACGAGGCCACCGTCAACACCACCGGCAACGGCTGGTGGGCGCTCTTTCGCAACCCCGACCAGCTGGCCCTGCTGCGTTCCGGGATCGACCGTCATCTCCCCACGGCCATCGAGGAGTTGATGCGCTACGACACCCCGTTGCAGATGTTCGAGCGCTGGGTGCTGGAGGACGTCGAGGTGGCCGGCACCACGATCCCGCGCGGCGCGGAGGTGGCGCTGCTCTTCGGCTCCGCCAACCGCGACCCGCAGCGTTTCGCCGACCCCGACCGCCTCGACCTCACCCGCGCCGACAACCCGCACATCACCTTCGGCGCCGGCATCCACTTCTGCCTCGGCGCCCCGCTGGCCCGCCTGGAGCTGACCGAGTCCTACGGCGCCCTGCTGCGGCGCGCGCCGGGGCTGCGGCTGCTGGCCGAGCCGCGGTGGCAGAGCGGCTACGTGATCCGTGGACTGACCGAACTCCGGGTCGAGCTCTGACCTTTGGCCGCGGCGGTATATGCTGACGGGTCGCCAGTCGGGATGCGAACCGCGGCCCGCCGCCTGGTTTGCCCCGAGGGGGACTTGCTCTGCTTCCGGGGGGAGAAGAACAGATGCGCTGTACCGCAGGGGCGAGTGTTCGGCGTTCGATCGCAGGTGCGCGGTGGTGATCATCCAGGACGGGCCGACGGGTCTGGCCCAGGGCGTGGAGGCGGCCCTGGCCGTCGCCGGGCGCGGCGCCGAGCGCGCCCGCACGCGGTACCGGCTCGACAGCGGGACCGCGCGGGCGCTGGTCGCCGCCGGCTTCGCCCGGCACTTCGTCCCCGCCCGCTGGGGCGGCGCCGCCGGCGGCTTCGAGACGCTGGTCGACGCCGTGCTCGACCTGAGCGGCGCCTGCACGGCCGCCGCCTGGTGCGCGACCCTCTACGCGGCGCACGGCCGGCTGGCCGGCTACCTGCCCGAACAGGGCCAGGCGGACCTGTGGGCCCACTCGCCGGACGTCCTGATCGCCGGCGCGGGCCTGGCCCCCAGCGGCCGGGCCGAGGCGGTGCCCGGCGGCTGGCGACTCAGCGGCGAGTGGGGGTTCGTGAGCGGCGTGGACCACGCGCAGTGGGTGCTGCTGGCGGCCTGGACGCAGGCGCGCGCGGGCCTGGAGCACCGGGTCTTCGCGGTGCCGCGCGGCGACCTGCTGATCCGCGACACCTGGCGCGGGCTGGGCATGCGCGGCACCGGCAGCAACACGGTGGTGCTGGCCGACGTCCTGGTGCCGGCCCACCGCACGGTGCCGATGGCCGAACTGGCCGCGGCCCGCCCGCCCGCCGCGGGCCGCGCGCGCTGCCACCAGGTGCCCTACCGGATGGTCGCCACCCTGCTGTTCACCACCCCGATCGTCGGCGCGGCGACCGCGGCGATGACCGCCTGGAGTGCCCCGCCGCCCGGCCGGGTGCTCGACCTGCAACGGGAGTTGACCCGCGCCGCCACCGAACTGCGCTCCGCCCGGCTGCTGTTGGGACACGCGGCGGCGCGCGCCGACCTGGCGGCGCCCGGTGAACGGGCGGTGGCGGAGAACCTGCGGGACACCTCGCTGACCGCGGACCTGTGCGTCACCGCGGTGGACCGGCTCTGCCAGCTGACCGGCGGGGTGCTGCCGGCCGACCAGGACCCGGTCCAGCGGGCCCGGCAGGACGTGCACACCGCGGCCGGCCACACCGCCCTGGAGTGCGAGGCGGCCTCGGCCCGGTACAGCGACGGCTTCTTCGACTGGGACGCCGCCGGCGGTTGCTGCTGAGCGCCCCGCCGACCGTGCCCGTCCGCTCAGCCGCCGGCGAGCCGGGCGCGCTGACACCGTGCGCGAGGTCGAGCTGTACGCCGAGGCGGTGCCAGTCCTCAAC
>NZ_BAAALF010000303.1:0-6191 GCF_039528135.1 Kitasatospora nipponensis
GTCACCACCATCCACCTGCTGCCCACCTTCGGCCGCGCACCCGCGGCCGCCGCCACTGTCCGGGCCGGTCAGGTCACCCGGCCTGGCCCACGCGAGCGGGTCAGATGGTCTCGCGACCGCCGCCGCCGGTGCCGCCGCCACCGCTGCAGCAGCAGCACGGGGTGCAGCAGCAGGAGATGGCCGTGTTGCCGCCGTCGCCGCCGGCGACCGCCTCCAGCTCGGCCTCCGACAGCTCCTGGGTCTCGATGACCGGCGAGGCCGGCACGAAGAGGGTGTAGACGCCGCTCTCGGCGCCCTTCTCCCACGCGGAGATCTGCGCCTCCAGGTCCGGCTCACCCGCGCCGTCCCGGACCAGCTCGACCCGGGCGCCCTCGGCGATCTCCATGCCGTAGTCGCTGAGCACCTCCACCGGCGAGGCCGCCAGCAGCTCGGCGAAGCTCTCGTCCGACCAGACCGTGGTCAGCAGTCGCGAGTAGTTGTTGACGAAGTTGTTCCTGGCCTGCGATTCCATGGGTATCTCCTTCTGTGGGGCACCCCGGACGGGAATTCGGTATTTCCGTCCGAATGTCGGTGCCGGGGAAATCATGACCACGCGGTGACCGCGCTGTCAATCGTCGGAATGGTTTTCCGTGAACCGGGGAAAACTCCGGAATTCGGGCGCGCGAAAGCACCGGACGGCCGTCGGAAAAGCCGACGGAAAAGTCCGTTCCGCGCACCTGCGACGCGCTTTTCGGCGCGTGCCGCAGCGGGGGGTGCCAGCCGGCCTCAGCCGGCCGGCCGGCGCCTGTTCAGCCGGTGGAACAGGCCCTGCCGGTCGGCCAGCAGCTCGGCCGGCGGGCCCAGCTGGGCGACCCGGCCGTGCTCCAGGACCAGCACCCGGTCCGCCTGCAGCACGGTGGAGAGCCGATGGGCGATCAGCACCCGGGTGGCCCTCAGTTCCTGGAGATTCCTGGTCACCGCCGCCTGGGTGGCGTTGTCGAGGGCGCTGGTGGCCTCGTCCAGCAGCAGGATGCGGGGCTCGCCGACCACCGCGCGGGCGATCAGCACCCGCTGCCGCTGGCCGGCCGAGAGCGTCGCCGCGCCGTCCTGAAGGACGGTGTCCAGCCCCATCGGCAGGGCGGCGACGTCCTGCTCCAATGCCGCCACCCGCACCGCCCGCCAGGCGTCCTCCAGGGTGTGTCCGCTGTTTCCGCAGATATTCGACAGAATGGATCCGGAGAAAAGCTGCCCGTCCTGGAGGACCACGCCGCACTGCCGTCGCACGGCCGCCGGATCGAGGGTCGCGAGATCGCGGCCGTCATACCGGACGACGCCGTGCGCGGGATCCTCGAATCCGATCAGCAGGCGCAGCAGGGTGGATTTCCCGCAGCCGGTCGCGCCGACCACCGCCAGGGATTCCCCGGGCTCCACCGTGAAGGACACGTCCGACAGTGCCGGCGGTCCCGCGCCGTACCCGAAGGCGAGCGAGGCGACCTCCAGGCGGCCGGACAGCCGGCCGGGGTCCACCCGCCGCGGGTCGTGCTCCACGGGCTCGGCCAGCGCCGGCTTCACCTCCGCCAGCAGCGGGGCGGCCGCCAGCGTGGACGCCACCGCCCCGATCAGCTGGTAGGCGCAGCCCAGCACGGTGCCGAAGGCGACGTAGAAGGCCAGGAACGCCCCGGTGCTCACCCGCGCCCCCGGCCCGCCGCTCACCGCGGCGAAGACGACCAGGACGGACAGCGGCGTGAAACCGGCGTTGAAGACGGTGACCGCGTTCTGCAGCCGGCGCAGCCGCACCTTGAGCCGCCGGGCCCGCACGAAGCGCTCCGCCCAGTGCTGGAAGGCGAACTCCTCGGCGGCGGCCACCCGCAGTTTGGGCAGCCCGTTCAGTAGCCGCACCAGCAGGTCGGACAGCGTGACCCCGACCCGCCACAGCTCCCGCTGACGCCGCATCTGCAGCACGACCAGCGGCAGGCAGACGGCGAAGGCCCCGCCCGCCAGCCCCAGGCCCAGCAGGCCCAGCCGCACGCTGTAGTGCAGCATCAGCGCCGCGTAGACGGTGCCCACCAGCAGGCTCTGCACCCCCATCACCACCGCGCCGGCCAGGATCTCGCCGGCCGCCGAGAGCCCCAGCGCGGCCTCGGCGAGTTCCCCGGAGCGGCGTGCGGCGAAGAAGCGCACCGGCAGGCGCAGCAGCCGGTCCCAGACCGCGGCCTGCAGCCGGCCCTCCCAGCGGCCCGCCAGCCGCAGCGCGGCCAGGCTCTGGGACAGCTGGAGGACCGCCGACAGGGTGGCCGCGGCGATCAGCAGGACGCCCAGGCGCAGCACCAGGTCGCTGCGGCCGGCCGGCACCAGCACCCCCAGGATCCGGCCGGTGGCGATCGGGGTGAGCAGGCCCAGCAGGGCGACCGCCAGCGAGCCGAGCACCAGCATCGCGAGGTCCGCGCCGGAGCCCCGGACACCGTGGCGCAGCAGCCGCACGACGCCGGCCGGCGCGGCGGGCAGCGCGGAGGTGAAGGTGATGCCGGTGCCCTCCAGGCCCTCGGCCACCGCCGGGGTGCAGCGGCGGCCGGTGCCGCCCAGCGGATCGACGAGCCGGTAGCCGCCGCGCCGGCGCAGCAGCGCCACCGGCCGGCCCACCGGCTCGCCCGCACCGGTCCTGCGGTGCACGAGCAGCGGCCCCAGGTCGGCGGTCCACCAGCGGCCGCCGAGCCGGACCTGCCGCCGGCGCAGCTGGGCGGCGTCCGCGATCCGGTCCAGGTCGTCGCCGTAGCCCTCCGCCGCGTCGGGGACCGTGAAGCCGGCCGCGCGGCCGATCAGCCGCACGGTCGCCAGGTACGGCTCGGCGGGGGCCGCGGCGCCGGTCGGCCGCAGGGTGCGCAGCGAGCGGTCGGCCCCCGCCTGCGCCTTCCGCCGGGCCGCGTGGCGCTCCGAGCGACGCCGGGCCGCGCGCTCCTCGGCCCGCTCCAGGTCGCGGCCGAGCCCGGCGAGGAGCCGGCGCTGCTCCGCGTACGCCTGCGCGAGGGTGTCGGCCTCCGCCCGCGGAGCCGGGTCGTGCTCCGCCGGGGATTCGCCGGTCGCGGGGGCCAGGGCGGCGCGGACGGCGGCGAGGCCGGCCCGCAGGGCGGGGGCGGCGGGTGCGGCGTCCGTCGGCGAGGCGTCCGCGGGGACGGCCCGCGCGGTCAGCTCGGCACCGGGCAGGGTCTGCAGCACCAGGCGGTAGCCGGCGGCGGCGTGGTCGCCGAGCAGGGCGTGGCCGGCCGGCAGCCGGCAGACGTGGTGCAGGCGGCCGGGAGGTTCGGTGTCGGTGGTGCCGGCGTCGTCCCGGCCCGCGTCGTCGTCGCCCGGGCCGCCGGCTTCGGGGTGGCGCTGGGCGAAGAGGTCGGCGGCGCCGCGCACGACGGTCCAGAGCGTGCCGGGCCCGTCGAGCACCGTCGAGCGCGGCGCGGCGGCGGGAACAGGGGTGGCGTCGGGGGCGTCGGGGGTCGCCGCGGTGCGCGTGGTGGTGGTGTCCATCGGCGGCCTCACCACTCCCGGACCAGGTCGGCGTAGTGGCCGGGCACCGCGGCGAGTTCCTCGTGGCGCCCGCGCTGCACGATCCGGCCCCGGTCCAGGACGATGATCTGGTCGCTGTCCCGGACGGTGGAGAGCCGGTGCGCGACGATGACGCAGGCGCAGCCGCGCCGGCGCAGGTTCCGGTCGATCAGCTGCTCCGTCTCGACGTCCAGGGCGCTGGTGGCCTCGTCCAGCACCAGCAGCGCGGGCGAGCCGACGAGTGCGCGGGCGAGTTCCAGCCGCTGGCGCTGGCCGCCGGAGAAGTTCCGGCCGCCGTCGGCCACCGGCGCGTCCAGACCGCCGGGACGGGCGGCGATCTCCTCGTCGAGCGCGGCGTCGCGCAGGGCCGCGCGCAGGGCCTCCTCGGGGACCGTGGGGTCCCAGAGGGTCAGGTTGTCGCGGACCGTGCCGCCGAAGAGCAGGATGTCCTGGTCGACCACGGCCAGGCCGGCGGCCCGGGTGGCCCGGGGCAGGCGGTGGCAGTCGGTGCCGTCCAGGGTGACCCGGCCGGTGGTGGGGGTGTGCAGCCCGGCGATCAGCCGCACGATGGTCGACTTGCCGTGCCCGGTGGCGCCCACCAGGGCGACCCGCTCGCCGGGCCGGACCTCGAAGGAGATCCCCGACAGCAGCTCGGGGCCCTGCGGGTGGTAGCCGAAGCCGACCCCCTCCAGCCGCAGCCGCCCGCTCGAGGCGGATCCGCCGGGAGCCCCGGCCCCGGCTCCGGCCGCCGAGCCGGTGGCCGGCTCCGCGAAGGCCGGGTCGGTCGGGTACCGCTCCACGTCCCGCAGCCGATGCAGGTCCGCCGCCAGGTCCTGCACCTTCGGCCCGAAGCGGACCAGCTGGGCGACCGGCCCGCTGAAGCCGGTGACCAGGGCCTGGAAGGCCACCAGCGCCCCGACCGTGAGCTGCCCGTCCGCCGCCCGCACGCCGCCGGCCAGCAGGATCAGCGCGCTGTTGAGGCCGGCCAGTAGGGCGACCCCGGCCCGCAGCACGGTACCGGTGGCCTCGATCCGCTGGCTGCCGGTCAGCAGCCTGGCCTGCACGCCCGACCAGCGCCGGAAGTGCTGGTGCTCCCAGCCACCCGCCTTCAGGGTCTCGATCGCCTGCAGCCCGTTGTACGAGACGCCGGCGAGCGCGGACCGGTCGGCCCGCAGCAGCGCGGTGGCGTCCCGGCGGCGGCGCATCGCCCAGCGCAGCAGGGCCACGTCCAGGGCCGCGAAGCCCAGGCTGAGCACCGTCAGCGCGGGGTCGTAGCGCCACAGCAGCAGGGCGTAGAGCGGGATCAGCGCGGTGCTGATGGCGGCCGACACCACGTCCCGGGAGAGCACCTCGGCCGCGCTCTCGTTCATCGCCACCCGGCCCGCCAGGTCGGCGGCGCCGCGCTGGGTGAAGAACCCGGTCGGCAGCCGCAGCAGCCGGCGCAGGAACCCCGCGTTGGTGTCCACGGTGGTGGTCGACTCGGCCCGCAGCAGCTGGCGCTGCTGGAGGTGGGTCAGGCCGGCCAGCGCCGCCGCCAGCACCAGCAGGGTGGCCACCAGGGCGGGGGCCAGGCCGGAGCGGTGGCTCAGCACGCCGTCCACCAGCAGCCGGATGCAGGCCGGCACCGCGGCCCCGACCGCCACCAGCAGCAGGCCGGCCAGCAGGACCAGCAGCAGCGCCCGGCGGTCGCGGGAGCGGACGGCCAGGTCGCGGAGCACCCGGGGACGGCTGCCGCCGCGCCGGAAGTCGGGACCGGGCCGGAAGGTCAGCACCACCCCGGTGTAGCTCGCGGCCAGCTCGGCGGCCGACACCCGGCGCCGCCCGCCGGCCGGGTCGTTGATCCAGTGCCCGCCGCGGCCGAGCCGGCGGGCCGGTCCCTCGTAGACCACGAAGTGGTTGAACTCCCAGAAGAGCACCGCCGGCAGCGGGACGTCGGCCAGGCCCGGCAGGTCGGTCTGCAGCCCGCGGGCCTCCAGGCCGTAGCCGCGCGCGGCCCGGACGATCGAGGCGGCCCGCGCGCCGTCCCGGGAGACCCCGCAGGCGGTGCGCAGCTCCTCCAGGCTGACCAGGCGGCCGTGCGAGGCCAGGACGCTGCCCAGCGCGGCCGCGCCGCACTCCACCGCCTCCAACTGCAGGACGGTGGGGGTGCGGCGGGTCCGTCGCCGGCGGGCGGGCCGGTCGGCCGGCGCCGGCCGGGCCGGTGGTGCGGGCTGGGCGGTCACGGGCGCTTCTCCTGGTGCGGGGACGGCGAAGTCCGTTGGGACGGCGGTGACTGCGGTGACTGCGGTGACGGTGAGGACTGCGGCGCGTGCGGCGGCTGCGAGGACGGTGAGGACGGCTGCGGTGACTGCGGTGACTGCGGTGACGGTGAGGACTGCGGCGCGTGCGGTGACCGCGGGGCCGCCGGGCCCGGCGCGGGTCCGCCGGCGGCGGCCAGGACGGCCGGCACCAGGGCGGCGCCCGCCACCAGCGCCACCAGCGCCAGTCCGGCCCGCCGCGGCGCGAGCCGGACCGGCTCCTCCAGTTCCTGCGCCGTCTGCCGGCTGCGCAGCGCGCTGACCCGGAACTCCACGGGCGGGGTCCTCTCGTCTGGATCTCGTCGAAATCAGCCGACCGGCCACCGGCCACCGGCCACCGGCCACCGGGACCGGCGGGGGCGGCTGCCGCGGGACGCTGCC
>NZ_BAAALF010000304.1:0-6190 GCF_039528135.1 Kitasatospora nipponensis
CCGATACCGATCAAGGGGGCAAGTGAAATCCGCATAAAACGGATAATGCGTGCATATCTCCTCCCTCGCCACCCGTCCCCTGGAACGTTTCTGACGGGTATTCGACAAGGTCAACCGCCCGCGGGCCCCCTCCCCTCAGGTCCGCACCAGGCCTTAGGCTGGACCGCACCATGACTGCGCCTTTCGCTGCCGACGCCCACACCCCCGCCGAGCTGCTGCGAGCCGCCCTCGGTGAGGACCCCGCCCGCCCCCTGGTCACGTTCTACGACGACCTGTCGGGGGAACGAGTCGAACTGTCCGTCAAAACCTTCGACAACTGGGTCGCCAAGACCGCCAACCTGCTGCAGGACGAGCTGAACGCGGGCCCCGAGGACCGCGCGGCCCTGCTGCTGCCCGCCCACTGGCAGAGCGCGGTGTGGCTGCTGGCCTGCTGGTCGGTCGGCGTCACCGCGGTGCCCGACGGCGACCCGGCCAGTGCCACCCTGGTGGTCAGCGGCCCGGACGGGCTGGAGGCCGCGCACGCCTGCTCCGGCGAACGGGTGGCGCTGGCGCTGCGCCCGCTGGGCGGTCGCTTCCCGCAGCGCCCGGACGGCTTCCTGGACTACGCGGCCGAGGTGCCCGGCCAGGGCGACCGGTTCGCGCCGTACTCGCCGGTCGCCGCCGACGCCCCCGCGCTGGAGACCGTCGTCGACGGCCTGCCGCTGAAGCTGACCGGCTCGCAGACCGTGCAGCTGGCCCGCGAGGGCGCCGCCCGGCTGGGCCTGGAGCGCGGCTCACGGGTGCTCAGCACGCTGTCGTACGACAGCTGGGCCGGCCTGGAGGCCGGGCTGCTCGCCCCGCTGGCGGTCGGCGCCTCGGTGGTGCTCTGCCGCAACTCGCAGGCGCTGACGGAGGACCAGTGGCGCGGGCGGATCGACTCCGAGCGCGTGACGCTGCGGGTGGGCTGACCGGGGCGGCCGATCGGGTGAGCGGGCCGGGTCGACCGCTCCGCGCGCGATGTGAGCAGAAAGTCGGTCGCGGAGTGAGACCTTTCGCCTTGTCGAGGCGTTCCAGCAAACCGTTCTGATTATGTAACAAACCCGCTGACCTGTCGTGCTCGCACGATAGGTTCCCCTGCGAGGGCAGCCACGGGGGGGCACCCGCGTCGCACCTGTGCCTCCCCGCACCACCGGGAGGTTCCCGGGAGGCACGAGGGGCGGTTGCAGCGATCATGAACAGCAGCGAGAGCATCGGTACACCGGCCACCGGCACCCGGGGCACGGAGCGGGCCGGCCACCGGGCCACCCGGGCCGCCGACGGCCGTGGCCGGCGGCGCCGGAAGCAGGAGCGGAGCGCGGCGCGCCGCTGGCTGAAGCCGGTCGCCTTCACCACCGGCGGCGTGCTGCTGGCCACCTGCGGGGCGGGCTACCTCTACCTGCGCCACCTGGACTCCAACATCCAGCACGCGCCGCTGCGCGCCGCCGACGCCATCGCGCCGCCGCCGCCCGGCCCCACCGACCAGGCCGGCCACACCGCGATGAACATCCTGGTCATCGGCACCGACAGCCGGGCCGGCCTGGACGGCGGCTACGGCGACCGGGACAACACCGGGATCGGCAACAACGACGTCAACATCGTGCTGCACATATCCCCCGACCGCCGATCGGCGGTGGCGGTCAACCTGCCCCGCGACACCCTCGTCGACCTGCCCGAGTGCAAGGACCCGAAGAGCGGGGAGGTCTTCCGCGCGCTGACCCACCACCCGCTCAACGAGGCGCTCGGCCGCGGCGGCCCCGGCTGCGTGACCAGCACGGTGGAGTCGATCACCCAGCTGAAGATCGACCACTACGCACTGGTCAACTTCCAGGGCGTCAAGGACCTCACCGACGCGGTGCACGGCGTGCCCGTCACGCTCTGCTCGCCGATCAACGACCCGAACTCCCACCTCAACCTCTCGGCCGGCCCGCACACGCTGGACGGTGAGCAGGGGCTGGCCTTCGTGCGGACCCGCGACAAGGTGCAGGACGGCAGCTCGCTGGGCCGGTTCACCATGCAGCGCGCCTACCTGGCGGCCCTGCTGCGCAAGGTCACCAGCGCCGGCACGCTGCTCGACCCGACCGCCGCCTTCCCGATGATCGAGGCGGCCACCCGGTCGATCACGGTGGACGACGCGATAGCCGGGACCACCAAACTGGTCGCGCTCGCCGACGAGTTGCACGCCATCAAGCCCGGCGCGGTGGACTTCGTGCAGCCCGAGATGCACTACACGCCGGACGACCCGAACCCCAACTTCCGCCAGAAGGCAGCCTTCACCCAGCCCGCCGCCGACCAGCTCTTCCAACTGGTCCGGGAGGGCAGGCCGCTGACCGGCAACGAGGCGGCCGCCGCCTCGAACGCGCCGTCCTCCCCCGCGCCGTCCTCCCCCGCGGCGACACCCAGTGCGCCGGCACAGACGACACCGAGCGGCCCCGCGACCCCGGTCGACCCGTCCTCGGTCACGGTCACCGTGCTGAACGGGACCGGCGCCGCGATGCTGGCCACCAACGGCGCGCAGACCCTCGCCGACCTGGGCTACGACGCGTCGGCCGGCGGTGGCGGCCCGCACAACGTGGTCACCAGCACCGTGCGGTACCCCAAGGCCGCCGAGCAGCCCGCGGCCGCCGCGATCGCCAAGGCCCTGGGGCTGCCGGACTCCGCGGTGCTGCCGGGGGGTTCGGGCAGCACGGTGGTGGTCACCTTCGGCGCGGACTACCGGCCCGGCGGCTCCGGCGGCGCGACCGGGACGGGCGGCGACGCGGGCGCGGTCGACCCGAGCGCGAGCCCGAACGCGGCACCCGGCGGCGTCACCGTCCACAACGGCGACGACTCGGGCTGCGTGCAGGGCTGGACCGGCTCGCTGGACCAGTGAGCCGGTGAGCAGGTGGACCGGTGGACCGGTGGGCCGGGCACCCGGCTCACCGGTCGGGGCGAGTGGCGCGGTCAGGGCGCGGGTGCGAGCACCCCGGCCCGCTCGTGGTACTCCTCGCCGGTGCGCGGGCAGCGCCAGCGGTCCGCGCCGAGCGGCTCCAGCGGCTCGCCGGCCCGGCCGACCCACTTGATCCGGCGCGCCGGGACCCCGGCCACCAGCGCGAAGTCCGGCACGTCCCGGTGCACCACCGCGCCGGCCGCGACCAGCGCCCAGCGGCCCACCGTCACACCGGCGACCAGCACCGCGCGGCCGCCCACCGAGCAGCCCTCGCGCAGCGTCACCCCGCGGGCCCGCCAGTCCGCCGCGCCCTTGAGCCGGCCGTCCACGCCGACCGCGCGCGGGTAGAGGTCGTTGGTCAGCACCACGGCCGGGCCGATGAAGACGCCGTCCTCGACCACGGCCGGCTCGTAGACCAGGGCGTGGTTCTGCACCTTCACCCGGTCGCCGATCCGCACCCCGGGCCCGACGTACGCACCGCGCCCGATCACGCACTGCGCGCCGATCACCGCGTCCTCGCGCACCTGGGCGAGGTGCCACACGGTGCTGCCCGCCCCGACCCGCGCCCGCGGATCGACGTCCGCACTCGGCTCGATCCGCGCCGCACCGGGGCCGGGAACCGCCTCGCCGAGACCGGGAGCCGCCGCACCGAACCGGGCCGCGCCGGGACCCGCCGCACCGACCCGCGCCCCACCGGGCGCCCCGCTACCGTCCGCCATGGGCCGACGGTAGCGCGCGCCCGGGCGTCAGGAGGTGCGTTCGGGCACCGCCACCGCGGCGGCGGTGCTGGCGATCACCGTGCGGGCCAGCTTGCGCGGTGAGGTGAGGAAGCCCCACCCCCAGCTGAGGTGCATGGTCGCCAGCGCCACCGGCAGCTGCGCGCGGGCCCGGCCGGACAGGCCGCGCCCCTCCACCAGCGAACCGCCCAGGATCCCGGCCAGGTAGCCCCCGGGCAGGATCAGGAAGGCCGGGTGGACCAGGACGCCCAGCAGCGTGCCCAGCACCACCGCGGTCAGCGCGGCCGGCGGGGCCAGGTAGCGCAGGTTGACCGAGCCGCGGTGGTAGCGGGTCACCACCCGGCGCCAGCGGCCGTAGTCCTTGTACTGCTTGGCCAGGGCCCGCACGCTCGGGCGCGGCCGGTAGGTCACCCGCAGCTGCGGGGTGAACCAGATCAGCCCGCCCTCCTGGCGGATCCGGTAGTTCAGCTCCCAGTCCTGGGCGCGGACGAACTCCTCGTTGTAGCCGCCGAGCCGCTCCAGCACCTCGCGCCGGAAGACCCCGAGGTAGACGGTCTCGGCCGGGCCGGCCAGGCCGCCGGTGTGGAAGGCCGCGTTGCCCACGCCGATCTTGGAGGTCATGGCGGCGGCGACCGCCTTCTCCCACTCGCTCTCGCCCTCGGCGTGCATGATGCCGCCGACGTTGGCCGCGTCCATCTCGCCGAGCAGGCGGACCGCGGTGGCGATGTAGCCCGGGGTGAGCAGCCCGTGCCCGTCGACCCGGACCACTATCGGGTGGGTGGAGGCACGGATCGCCGCGTTCAGCCCGGCCGGGGTGCGCCCGGTGGGGTTGGGCACCGTCCGCACCCGCGGGTCCTCGGCGGCCAGTTCGGCGGCGATCGCGTCGGTCCGGTCGGTGGACGGGCCCAGGGCGATCACCACCTCCATGGCCCCGGCGTACTCCTGCTCCAGGATGCGCCGGACCGCGGTACGTAGGTGTCGTTCCTCGTTGAGTACCGGCATGATCACGGAGACCGCCGGCAGCTCCTCAGCAGCCATGGTGTTCATCGGGGCCAACGGTACCGGTGCCGGATGAACGCCGTCGCTCCCCGGTCCTTGCCACGACGGCTCCGCGGCCGCTCGCACACTGGCCGGAACGTTTCGCCACATTCGGCCGTGCACCACCCGTCCCGGCCACGTCGGCCACCGCCGGGCGTCCGGCGTGTACGCACCGGACCGGCACCGCCGCGCGCCTACCATCCGAAAGGTGCCAGAGCCCCGATCCACCGCGCCCGCCGCAGCCGCGGACCGCGCCGAGCCGGACCCCGCCGGGCCGGACCCCGCCCGGCCGGGGCGCTGCGGACCGGGCCGCTCGCGCCGGCGGTGGACGGTGCGGCTGACCGGGACGCTCGCGCTGGCCGTCCTGGCCACCTCCGGCGCCGGCTGGACGGTGCTGCACGGGGTCGGCGAGGCCGTCGACCGGGTGGACGCGCTGGGCCCCCCGCACGAGCGGCCGGCCGACGACGGCGGCACCACCGTCCTGGTGGTCGGCACCGACGAGCGCGAGGGCGTGGACCCCGACCTGCTGAGGAACACGCTGCACGCCGGCGGTGAGGGCTGCCACTGCACCGACACCATGCTGCTGGTCCAGCTCGCCCGCGACGGCGACCGGGTCGGGGTGGTCAGCCTGCCGCGCGACTCCTACCTGGACATCCCCGCCCACCAGGACCTCGCCACCCACCGGACGGTGCCGGCCGGCCGGGGCAAGCTGAACGCCGCCTACGGCCTGGGCGGCGCCCCGCTGACGGTGCGCACCGTCGAGCAGGCCACCGGCCTGCGGATCGACCACTACGTGCAGGTGGACTTCCTGGGCTTCGTGTCGACCGTGGACGCGCTGGGCGGAGTCCGGGTGTGCAGCAACCGGCCGCTGCACGACGAGTACTCCGGCCTCGACCTGCCGGCCGGCAGCACCCGGCTGGACGGCGTGGGCGCGCTCAAGTACGTCCGGGCCCGGCACCTGGACGCGAGCGCGGACCTCGGGCGGATGCACCGCCAGCAGCGGTTCCTCGCCGAACTGCTGCACCAGGCCGAGAGCAGCGGGCTGCTGCTCGACCCGGGCCGGCTGGCGACCGCGGCCGGCGGGGTGCTGAAGTCCCTGACGGTGGACCAGCAGCTGACCGGCCAGGACCTGGTGGAGCTGGCGGGCCGGCTCCGAGAGCTCTCCGCGGCCAACGCCGACTTCGCGACCGTGCCGCTGGCGCAGGTGGACCACCCGGTGCCGGGGTGGGGCCTCACCGTGCTCTGGGACCAGGCCGGGGCGAAGCGGCTCTTCGAGGCGCTGCGCGACGGGCGGCCGCTGACCGGGCAGGGCGCGCCCACGGCGCCGGCCCTGCTCACCGTGCCGCCCCTCCCCTCCACGGCGCCCGCGCTCACCGGCCGGGTGCCGCTCACCGGGCCGCTGTCGGCGGCGCGCGCGAGGACCGCCCCCCCGCGGGCCGCGCCGAGCGCACCGACGGCCGGGGCCCTGCGG
>NZ_BAAALF010000305.1:0-6017 GCF_039528135.1 Kitasatospora nipponensis
CGCCGCGGGTCCGGTCGGCGGCCTCGCCGTCGCCGGTGCAGCCGAGCGCGCGCAGCTGGCGGGCCGCCAGCGCGACGGCCGTCCCGGCGCCCTCGACCGTCAACCGGACGCCGCTCAGCGGCGCGTTGGGGGCGGGGGCGGCGTCGCCGGGAGGAGGTGACGTGTCGTCGGGCATGCCGGGCGAGCCCGTGCTGATCCGTGGCATCGGTCCTCATCGTGGGGCAGGTGCGGGTCGGTCGGTGCGCGCCGCCGGCCCCCGCGGAACCCTCCCGCGCCGGGGCCGTCAGGGTTTCCCGCAGCGGGGCGGCGGGAGCGCCCGCATCGACGCGCGCGGTCGTGCGCCGTCGCGCGCGAGCCGGCACGCGCTGTTCGTGCGCGCTCCGTGACGACGCTATCACGCCAGGTGACCGGTGATCACCTGCCGTCACCCGCCCGCCCTCGCTCCGCACCGTTCGAGCAACTAGGGTGCAGCGGAACGCGGTGGGTGGCCGCAGCGGCGGGGAGGAAGGCGCGGGGGTGGTCGCGGCGGGGCCGGGGGCGGGGCTGGGTGCGGGCTGCGGCGCGCGCTGGGTGGTGTGGCGCCCGTGGGTGACCGACGTCGGCATCGCGGTGGCGCTGACGGTGGTCAGCGTGCTGCTCGGCCACGAGAGGCCGCCGCACGGCTGGCGGCCGCTGAACACCGAGGGCTACCTGCTCACCTGCGCGGTCAATCTGGTGCTGGTCGGCCGGCGGCGGTTCCCGATGACCGTGCTGATGGTCGCAGGCGCCTTCTGGATCCTCTACATCGCCGACGGCTTCTGGCCGGTGGTGGACAACTCCGGTCCGTTCGTCGCCTTCTACACGGTCTCCGTGCGACGCGGCGCCACGGCGACCGCGGTCGGCGGCGCGGTGATCGCCGCGATCTGGATCGGCGCGGGCCTGGACAACGCGCAGAGTGACATGGGTTCGGTCATCGCGCAGGCACTGGTGATCCCGGCCATCCTCACCCGGTTCGGGCGTCACGAGCGCGAGTTGGGCATACGCAATCGTCAGCTGGGCGACCTCGCGCAGCAGTTGGCCGAGCAGCAGGAGGCCCGTGCCGAACACGCGGTCACCCAGGAGCGGTTGCGGATCGCCCGGGAGCTGCACGACGTGGTCGCCCACCACCTGTCGGTGATCTCGGTGCAGGCCGGGCTGGCCGACTACGTCTTCAGCTCGGACCCGCCGACCGCCCGGACCGCGCTGCGGACCATCGCCGAGACCAGCCGGGAGACCCTGGAGGAGATGCGCAGCCTGCTGCAGGTGCTGCGGCTGCCGCCCGGTGACGGTCTCGACCCGCCGGGCGACTCCTTGCGCCCGACGCCCGGACTGGCCCGCCTCGGCGACCTGGTGGAGCGGGTGGAGGCCGCCGGTGTGCGCACCGAGGTCCGGCTCAGTGGTGTCCGGCGGGCGCTGCCCTCCGGGGTGGACCTGTGCGCCTACCGGATCGTCCAGGAGGCGCTGACCAACGTGCTCAAGCACGCCGGCCCGACCGAGGTGGTGCTGGCCGTGCACTACGGGCGCGACCGCCTCACCGGCCGGATCACCGACTCGGGCGGCGGCGTCCCGCTGCCGGTCAGCGCGCCGAACCTGCCCGGTGGCGGACACGGGCTGATCGGCATGCGCGAGCGCGTCAGGCTGTACGGCGGGGAGCTGCGGGCCGCGCCGCTCACGGGCGGGCGGGGCTTCGAGGTGCACTTCACCATCCCGATCGGCCCACCGCTGCCCGCACCGCCACCGCCACCCGCACCCGTGCCCGCGGCCGCACCCACCCCCGCGCCCGCCGAGGCCGACGCCCCGGCCCCCGCCACCCCGGACCCCGCCGAGCCACCGATCGCTGCGGGCCGCCCGGCGGGCTAACCTCGGTGGTATGGGAGAGCGACAGGTCGCGCCCAGCGCGCCGCAGCTGGTCCTGCAGACCGCCGGCGACTCGAAGCTCCTCAGCCCGAGCCGCTCCTACCACGTCGGCCGTGACCCGGTCAGCGAGATCCAACTCGCCGACCCCCGGGTCTCCTGGCACCACGCGTTACTGCACGTCGACCACGGCCACTGGACGCTGGACGATCTGGACAGCACCAACGGCACCTACGTGGCGGGTCGCCGGATCGGCCACCTCGACGTCGGCGACGGCAGCGTGATCCGCTTCGGCAGCCCCGGCGACGGCCCCCAGGTGGCCCTCAGCGCGGCACCCGCACCCGCTCGTGCCCCCGCACCCGCTCCGGCCCCTACCCCCGCCCCCGCCCCCGCCCCCGCCCCCGCCCCCGCCCCCGCCCCCGCCCCCGCGCGGGCCGTGGCGCCTCCCGCCCGTCCCGCGGGGCCGCGTCCCAGCGCGCTCACCCCGATCACCGGCTCCTTCCGGCCGCCGACCAGCGTCCACCCGCTGCCGGAGCGGACGGTGCGGATCGGCCGCGCGCCCGGCAACGACCTGGTCGTCGACGACCTCGAAGTCTCCCGCCGGCACGCCGAACTGCGCGCCCGGGGCGAGGGCCGGTTCGAGATCGCCGACCTCGGCAGCCACAACGGCACGTACCTCAACGGGCAGCCGGTGCTGACCGCCGAGGTCGCCCCCGGGGACCTGATCGGCATCGGCCACTCGGTCTTCTGCCTGGTCGACGGCCAGTTGCAGGAGTTCGTCGACACCGGGGACGTCACGCTGGACGTCGAGGGCCTGGTGGTCACGGTGGCCGGCGGTCGCCGACTGCTGGACGAGATCACCTTCCCGGTCGGCCAGAAGTGCCTGCTGGCGGTGGCCGGGCCCAGCGGCTCGGGCAAGTCCACGCTGCTGAACGCGCTCACCGGTCTGCGCCCCGCCGACAGCGGCACGGTCCGCTACGACGGCCGCGACCTCTACCGCGACTACGCCGAACTGCGCCGCCGGATCGGGCTGGTGCCGCAGGACGACATCCTGCACACCCAGCTGACCGTGCGCCGGGCGCTGGGCTACGCCGCCGAGTTGCGCTTCCCCGGCGACACGGCCCCCGCCGAGCGGGAGGCCCGGATCGTCGAGGTGATCGGCGAACTCGGCCTGGACAAGTGCGCGGACCTGGTGATCTCCCGGCTCTCCGGCGGTCAGCGCAAGCGCGTCAGCGTCGCCCTCGAACTGCTCACCAAGCCCTCCCTGCTCTTCCTGGACGAGCCCACCTCCGGCCTCGACCCGGGCATGGACCGCTCGGTGATGCACATGCTGCGCGACCTGGCCGACGACGGCCGCACCGTCGTGGTGGTCACCCACAGCGTGCTCAGCCTGGACGTCTGCGACCGGCTGCTGCTGCTCGCCCCCGGCGGGCACACCGCCTACTACGGGCCGCCGGCCGAGAGCCTGCCGTACTTCGGCTACTCGCAGTGGCCGGAGGCCTTCGAGGCCTTCGAGACCGAGGAGAACCGCGACTGGGCCGGCCAGTTCCGCACCTCGGCGCCCTACCGGCGCTACGTGGCGCCGATGGCCGAGTCCGTCCAGCACCCGCCGCCCGCGGCCGACCGGCCCGCGCTCGCGCAGCCGATGCCGCAGCGCTGGCACTCCCAACTGAGCACCCTGGTCCGCCGGTACGCCACCGCGCTGACCGCCGACCGGACCTTCCTGGCCGTCATGATCGCGCTGCCCTTCGTGATGGGCGTCATGGGCCGCGCGCTGGCCGGCGGCACCCTCACCCAGGACACCGGACTGAACGCCCTGTTGATCCTCTGCGTCGGCGGCGTGCTGATCGGCGCCGCCAACGCGGTGCGCGAACTGGTCAAGGAACGGGTGATCTACCAGCGCGAGCGGGCGGTGGGCCTGTCCAGATCGGCCTACCTCTGCTCCAAGGTGGTGGTGTTGGGCACGGTCACGGTCGTGCAGGCCGTGGTGCTCACCATGGTCGCGCTGGCCGGGGTGAGGTTGCGGCCCCAGGGCGGCAGCGGGGTCTTCCTGCCACCGCTGCTCGAAATCACCCTGGCGGTGGCCCTGTTGGCCTTCACCGCGATGATGCTCGGGCTGTTCATCTCGGCGCTGGTGAACAAGGAGGAGGTCACCATGCCGCTGCTTGTGCTGCTGGCCATCGTGCAGGTGGTCTTCTGCGGCGCCCTGTTGCGGCTGAACGGCGTGCCCGGGCTCAACCAGCTCTCCTGGCTGGTGCCTTCACGCTGGGCGCTGGGGGCGATGGCCGCCACCGTGGACCTGCACGCCATCGTGCCGGGCACGTTGACCAGCGACCCGCTCTTCCGGCACAGCGAGAAGGTCTGGTTGCTGGACATGGGCATGCTGGTGGCCCTCTCGGTCGTCCTGGGCGTGATCGTCGCGCAGCTGCTGCGGCGGCACGAACCGGCCGTCATGCGGCGGTGATCGGGGGTGGGACCGGTGGACGAGGCGGAGTTCGAACCCACCCATGTGGTGCCGCCCGGCGGGCTACCGACCTGGGCCGCCCCCGACCCCGCCCGGCCCTCCGCGCGGCTCGACCCGCTGCTGCCGGTGCGGGTGACGGAGGTGCGCGGCGACTGGGCGCTGGCGGTCTGCGCCAACGGCTGGTCGACCTGGGTGGACGGGCGGCTGCTGGTGGGTCTGCCGCACGGCCCGGCCGGCGCGCCGCTGGTGGAGGGGCAGGACCCGCGCCCGCTGCTGGCCCGGCTGGAGATGGCGCTGGCCGCCTACCGCCGGCTGCTGGACGAACTGGCCGCCGGGCGGATCACCCTGGAGGCCTTCCGCGCCCGGGCCGGCGACGTGCGGGTGGGCGCGGTGCTGGACGGGCCGGACGCCTGGCTGCTCGACCTGGACGAGGGCCGCTGGTACTACTGCGACGGCAGCCGGCTGCAGACGTACGCGGCGGTGGCCGCGCCCCCGCAGGGCGCCGTCCGGCCGGACCGCCCGCCGCCGTACACCCCCGACCGCGTGCCGCCGTACGCCCCCGACCGGCCGGCGGCCGGGCAGGTCGCGGAGGCCGGCGCGCGGGTGGATGACGGTTCCTGATGTCCACCGTCCCCTCGGACCTGATCGGCCGCCGGATCGCCGGCTACCGGCTGGAGCGCGAGATCGGCCGTGGCGGCATGGCGGTCGTCTTCCGCGCCGAGGACCTGCGGCTGGGGCGGACCGTCGCGGTCAAGGTGCTGGCCCCCGAGCTCGCCCGCAACGACGTCTTCCGCAAGCGCTTCGAGCACGAGTCGCGGATCGCCGCCTCCATCGACCACCCGCACATCGTGCCGGTCTTCGAGGCGGGTGAGGCGCAGGGGGTGCTCTTCATCGCGATGCGCTACGTGCGCGGCCGCGACCTGCGGGCACTGCTCGACCGCGAGGGACCGTTGCCGGTGGCCCGGGCGGTGCGGATCATGGGCCAGGTGGCCTCGGCGCTGGACGCGGCGCACGCCCACGACCTGGTGCACCGCGACGTGAAGCCCGGCAACATCCTGGTCGCCGAGGGCACCGACAGCGAGCACCCCGAGCACATCTACCTGACCGACTTCGGGCTGACCAAGAAGTCGCTCTCGCTGACCGGCTTCACCACCGTCGGCCAGTTCGTCGGCACGCTGGACTACGTGGCGCCCGAGCAGATCGCGGGCAAGCCGGTGGACGGTCGGTGCGACGTGTACAGCCTGGCGTGCGTGGTGCAGGAGGTGCTGACCGGCCGTCCGCCGTTCGAGCGCGACGACGACATGGCGCTGCTCTGGGCGCACCTGCACGACGCGCCGCCGGGCACCGGCCTCGAACCCGAGGTGGACGAGGTGCTGGCGCGGGCGCTGGCGAAGGAGCCGCAGGGGCGGTACGAGAGCTGCGCGGGGTTCGTCGGGGCGCTGCGGCGGGCGGGGGCCCGGGCCGCCGGCGGCGGGGGGCCGACGGGCGGCGCCACGCCGACGCAGGTGGTGCTGCCGGGAGACCTCGGCATCCCGGCCGAGCCGTCGGTGCCGCCCGCACCGGCGGTGGCCGCGGTGGTGACGCCGGAGCCCGTCACGCCGGAGCCCGTCACGCGGGGGCCCGTCACGCCGGAGCCGGTGACGCCCGGGCCGGCGGTGACGCCCGTCCGTCCGGTGGCGGC
>NZ_BAAALF010000306.1:0-5956 GCF_039528135.1 Kitasatospora nipponensis
GGCCGGGCGGCGCCGGCGGGGCGGCCGCAGCAGGCGCAGCGCTGGAGCGGGCCCGGGGCCACCCTGGCCGTGCGCCCCGGCACGGCGCGCCCGGCCGCCGGCCCCGCGCTGCTGGACGCCACCGCGGGCGAGCGGCCCGCCGTGCTCGCCTTCGGCGGCGCCTGCGACAACCGGGCCGAACTGCGCGCGCTGCCCGGCCGCCCGCCCGCCGAGGGCGACGCGGCCGCCGTGCTGCACGCCCACCGGGTGCTCGGCGAGCGCGCGTTCGAGCGGGTCCGCGGCAGCTACGCCTTCGCCCTGTGGCAGCCGGGCGAGCGGGTGCTGACCCTGGTCCGCGACCACCTGGGCACCCGCCCGCTCTACTACCTGGAGCTGACCGGCGGCGTGGTCTTCGCCTCCCGTCCCGAGGCGGTCCTGGCCCACCCGGCCGCCCGCGCGGCGCTCGACGAGGACGGCCTGCGGATCGTGCTCAGCGGCATCAACGTGCCCGGCCGCACCGTCTACCGGGACCTGCGCGAGGTGCGGCCCGGCCACGCGGTGCGCTTCTCGGCCGCCGGCCGCAGCGAGTACCGCTACTGGGCCCCGGTGGCCGCCGCCCCCGAGCACGGCCAGGACGCGGCCGCCACCGCCGCCCGGGTCCGCGAGCTGCTGGCCGGCGCGGTCGCCGAGCAGAGCGGCGATGCACAGCAGCCCGGCAGCCTGCTCTCCGGCGGCCTGGACTCCAGCGCGCTGGCCGCCCTGCTCGGCGCCGCCCGCCCCGGCCCGCTGCCCACCTTCTCGGTCGACTACCAGGGCTACGAGGAGAACTTCCGCCCGCACATCGTGCGCCCCGACCCGGACAGCCCCTACGTGCGGGCGATGGTCGCGCACCTCGGCTCGGACCACACCGACCTGGTGCTCGACACCGGCGAGCTGACCCGCCCCGAGGTCTGGGCGGAGCTGGTCGCCGAACTCGACCAGCCGCGGCTGTTCGCCGACGTCGAGCCGTCCATCTCGCAGCTCTACCGTGCGCTGGCCGGCCGGGTGGACACCGTGCTCAGCGGTGAGGGCGCCGACGAACTCTTCGGCGGCTTCCCGTGGTTCCACCACCCGCGCTGGGCGCAGGCCGCCGACTTCCCCTGGACGCCCACCACCGACGAGCTGGTCGGCACCCTCTTCGCCCCCGCCATGCGGGAGTTGAAAGTGGTCGACTTCCGCGCCGAGCACTACCACGACGCCCTGGCCGAACTGCCGGGCCTGCCCGGCGAGAACCCGACCGAGCGCCGGATGCGCGCCGTGCGGTTCCTCTTCGTCACCCGCTTCCTGCCCGAACAGCTGGACCGCGCCCACCGGTTGAGCGCCCGCCACGGCTTCGACGTGCGCACCCCGTTCGCCGACCACCGGCTGGTCCAGTACGCGCTGAGCATCCCGTGGTCGCTGCAGGCCGCCGACGGCCGGGAGAAGACCGTGCTGCGCGCGGCGATGGCCGACCTGCTGCCGGCCGCCGTCCTGGAGCGCCGCAAGTCCGGCTACCCGATGACCCACGACCACGCCTACGACCACGCCCTGCGCACCCGGCTGGGCGCCCTGCCCGCCGACTCCCCCCTCCGCCCGGTGCTGGACGAGAGCATCCTGGCCGCCCTGCGCACCGACCCGGCGAGCGCCCCGCCGATGAGCCGCACCGAACTCGAACTGGCCCTCAAACTCGACGCCTGGCTCACCCACCGCCACCTCACCCTCCCCGCCACCTGAGCCCCCCACCCCCGACCCCGGCCTGACGGTCCGTCCGGCCCTCACGGACCGCCAGGCCGGCCGGGGCCGGCGTTCCCCTGCGACGGCAGGTCGGCACCGCGGAAGACGCAGCGCGGGCGGCGCCGGACGACCACCTCGTGGCCGAAGCCGGGCAGGTGACACCATGTCCACAGCGGATCAAGGGGTGGGCATGGACGGCATCGAACTACGGACGACGGACGTTCCGAAAGGGGAGAGGTTCGCCTGGTGGCACGAACTGGTGACACGGGATCTGGCACCCACGCACCAGGTCACAGAGCATCGTGGGGACTTCCGCGCGTCGGCTGCCGCGTGGAGGCTCGGGCCGGTGACCGCGTCGGCGTTCTCCTGCCCGACGTTGCGCTCCGTGCGTACTCCTGAGCTGATCCGACGCTCGGATCCCGAGCTCTGGGAGTTGGGGTACGTGGTCGCCGGGAGCATGAGTATGGACCAGGACCGCAACTGGACCCAGGTCCACGCCGGTGACCTGCTGCTGTACGACACGTCCCGGCCGCTCACGTCCCACGTGCTGACCGACCGCAGTCGTGTCGTCATCCTCCACCTGCCGAAGTCCACCGTGCCGCTGCCGGCCCAGGCGCTACGGCGCCTGCTCTCCCGCAGGCTTCCCGCGGACGGGGCCGGAGCCCTGCTCGCCGGACTCCTCCGGCAGCTGACAGAGGCCCGATGGAGCGCACTGGAGGCCGAGCACCTCGGGTCGGCCGCGGTCCAGCTGGCCTGTGCGTTCCTCGGCGGCATGGCCGACCGGGAGGGTCTGCTGGCCTCGGAGACCCGGCAGACCGTGCTCCTGCACGAGGCGAAGGCATTCATTCGCGCGAACCTGACGGAGCCCCACCTGTCACCGCAGACCATCGCCGACGCGCAGTGCATCTCGGTGAGCTACCTGCATCACCTGTTCCGCGAGGAGAAGCGGAGCGTGAGTGCCTTCATCCGGGAACTGCGGCTGGATCGGTGCCGAACCGACCTGGCGCGGGTCGGCCTCGCGAAGCATCCGGTGGGGGCGATCGGCACGCGGTGGGGCTTCGCGGATGCGACGACGTTCAGCCGCGCGTTCAAGACGGCCTACGGACTTCCTCCGGGGGAGTACCGCAGGCTGGCGGGGGCGCGTCCAAGTCCGGACGATCGCCTCCAGGACGCGTGACACGTCATCGTCCGGCCCGTTCTTGCTCGGAACGTCCACCGACCCGACTTCCTGCGCAGGTAAGGGGTGAGCCCCCTGGGGGCAGTGGCGAGGGGCGGACCGCAGGTCGCATCCCATGGTGGTCACGATGTGCTCTCGCAGTGACACGTCGGGGTGTCGGCCCACCGCGTGCGGCGCTACGGTGGCGCGGCCAGGGGTGGTCCGACGGGGGGAGTGGGGCATGGGGGTGGCACGGCGGTGCGGGGTGGTGCTGGTGGTGCTCGGCGGGTTGCTGGCGGTCTCGGTACCGCTGTACCTGGTGCCGGGGCACTCCTGCGACGGGGGGTGGGGCTGCATCGTGACGACCTCCTCGCCGCAGGGGGTGCTGGCCGGCTACGCGTTGGCGCGGCCACGGTGGCTGGAGCTGTACTGGGCCCTCGCGCTGCTGGTCTGGGGTGGCGTCGTGCTCTGGTGGTACCGCCGGGCCGGGCGGCTGGGGCGGGCGGTACCGGCGGTGGCGGTGGCGGTGTTGCTGGCGGCGCTGGCCGCCGGGCTCACGGCGGCCGACTGGCCCGGGTTCCGGACGAGTTCGGCGGTGGTCGAGTCGGCGAAGCTCGCGTGCTTCAACGGCGCCACGCCGCTGCTCGTCTCGGCGGTGGCGCTGCTGGTGCTCGCGGCGGCGGAGCGCAGCGTGGCCCTGCTGCTCTTCGCGGTGGGCTACGGCGCGCTCGGGTACGTCGTGGCCACCTACGACGCCTTCTACCTGCTGTACCGGCTGGGCCTGCTGGGGATCGCCGATCTCTCCCACGACCCCTGGGGCGTGCGCCAGTTGGCCGGGATCGCGGTTGCGGCCGGGGTGCTGCTGGCGGTCGGCGCGGGCACCCTGCGGGTCAGCCTGGTGATGCGGCGCGGGAGGGCCTGAGGGCGAGCCAGGTGAGCAGGGCGCCGAGGGCGGAGAGGGCGGCCAGGGCGAGGCCGATGGTGTGGAAGGCGTCGGTGAAGCCGTCGGCCAGGGCCGCGGGGTGGGTGCTGCCGGGGTGGCCGTGGACGGCCTGGCCGGCGAGGTCGGTGGCGGTGGCGGGGCTCAGGCCGGTGGCGCGCAGGCGGGTGGCGGTCAGGCCGGTGAACAGCGGGGCGGCCGCGGCCACCGCCAGTGACTCGCCGGTGATCCGCAGGGTGTTGAAGAGGCCGGCCGCGGCGCCGGCCCGGTCCAGCGGCACGGTGCTGACGGCCGCGTTGTCCATGACGCCGAAGGCCAGTCCCACCCCCACGCCGAACGGCAGCAGCGGCAGCGCGAGTTCGGGCCACCCGGCGTCGGGGCGCAGGGTGGTCAGCAGCAGGGCGCCCAGCGCGATCAGCGCGGAGGCACCGGTCAGCACCGCCCGGACCGAGCTGCGCGCGGCGAGCCGGCCGGCGGGCAGCGGCAGCAGCAGGACGGGCGCGGTCAGCGGCAGCAGGAGCAGGCCGCTGGCGAGCGTGCCGCGGCCGCCGACCCCTTGCAGGTAGCAGGGCAGGTAGACGAGCAGCACCACGAAGCCCAGCGTCACGGTGAACGGCTGGCCGACCACGGCCAGGAACTCCGGCCGGCGCAGCAGCCGCACGTCGAACAGGGCGCGCTCACCGCGTCGCGCCTCGATCACGCCGAAGGCGGCGAGCAGCGCGAGGGCGGCGGCCAGCGGCAGCAGGGTGCCGGGGGCGGTCCAGCCGAGGTCGGCGGCCCGTACGAACACCAGCGAGAGGCAGAGCAGGCCCGCGGTGAAGGCGGCCGATCCGGGCAGGTCTAGGGCCTCTCGTTTGGATGTTGTCGGATCAGCGTGCGGCTCCCCCAGCCTCCGGCCGGGAGGTGCCCCCCGGCGCCCGGCTGGGCGTGCCGGCGGAGCATCCTCGTACTGGGTCGTACTTGGGTGCTTCGCCGGTGCGTCCAAGGGGGCACCCCCGGCCGAAGGCTGGGGGAGGGATGCCCGGCGTCGCGCGCCCGGCAAGATCCAAATGAGAGGCCCCGGCGAACGGCGTCCGGGTGCGCGGGGCTCCGGTGCCCGGGCCGAGGCCAGCCAGGCGGGCAGCGCGAGCAGGGCGACCAGCAGGAAGACCGAGCGCCAGCCGGCCGCCCCCACCAGCGCGCCGGCGACCGGCGGACCGATCGCCAGGCCGGCGCCGAAGGAGGCGCCGAGCACCCCGAACGCCAGCCGGCGGTGGCGCCCGGTGGTGGACGCGGCGAGCACCGCGGCGCCGGCGGCGAGTACGGCAGCGGCCCCGGCGCCCTGGACGGCCCGCGCCGCGTCGGCCAGGGCCATCGAGGGCGCCAGCGCGACCAGCAGCGACATCGTGGCGACCAGCGCGATCCCGGTGCGCAGCACCCGCCGTCGCCCGAACCGGTCGGCCAGGCCGCCGGCGAACAGCGGCAGGGCGGCGAAGCCGACGTTGAAGGCGTCGAGCAGCCACTGGGCGGCGCCGGCCGAGGAGCCGAGAGCGGCCGCCATGCTCGGCAGGGCCACGGCTGCGCCGGTGACGGAGAACGGCAGCAGCGCGCTGGCGGCGGCGACGGCGGCCACGGTCGCCGCGACGCCCGGGGTCGGGCGCTCCAGGTCGACGGTGGCCCCGGGGGAGAGGGTGGTGGGAGCGGTCATGTCGATGATCTTGGATGTGGCCGCCGGGCGGATGAAGGGGCCGCCGTTCCTGGGACTGACAGGGCCACCCTGAGCCCGGTCCGGGCCCGCCCGCCGCCGCCATACTGGGACGCATGGCCGACCCCACCGTGATCGCGAGCAGCCTCGGCGCCTACCTGCGCACCCGGCGGGCCCTGCTGTCGCCCGCCGAGGCCGGCCTGCCGCCCACCGCGCGCCGCCGGGTGCCCGGCCTGCGCCGCGAGGAGGTGGCCGAGCTGAGCGGGCTGAGCAACGACTACTACGTGCGCCTCGAGCAGGGGCGGGCCGAGCGGCCCTCGGCGGAGGTGATCGAGGCGCTCTGCCGGGCGCTGCGACTGGGGTCCGCCGAGCGCACCCACCTCTTCGACCTGGCCCGCCCGCCGCGCCGCCCGGCCGGCGCGGGGGCGCGGGGCGGGGCGGCGGG
>NZ_BAAALF010000307.1:0-5952 GCF_039528135.1 Kitasatospora nipponensis
CGAGGCCACAACCCAAGAACTGAAGCCTCGTCACAGTAAGCACCGTTGCAGTACTGGGCAGTGTCACCAAGGGGACTGGCTCTGGCGCAGGCAGGCCGGATCTCCTCGCCGGGCCGCCGGCTGCGGAAGGTGTAGCTAGCACCACCATCAAGTCGGATAGGAGCGCTACTGCCTCGGGCGCGCGCGAACGACATGCTGATGTTGTGCCCGAGGGGCGGGCGCGAGGGGAGTCAGGTGTCATGGCGAGCACTCAGCTGACCAGCGTTCATTCGCTCCGTCGGGTCCGCGTGCACGCCGGTTCGGGCTCCGGCGTCCCGCGGGCCCTTCCGAAGGCCGCGGCCGCTTCGACGTTCCCCCTGCTGCCTCGCCGGGCGGCCACGGTCCTCACCGTGCTCGGGCTGGCGATGATTCCCTGGCTGGTCTTCCTGCACACCGGACTGCCGGCCACCGCCCAGGCCTCGCACTGGGCCTGGACATGGACGGGTCTGGACAGCTTCGAGGCGCTCGGCCTGCTCTCCACCGGACTGCTCCTCAGGCGCGGCGACTGCCGGGCCTGCCTGACCTCCGCCGCGACCTCGACCCTGCTGCTGGTCGACGCCTGGTTCGACACCATGACGGCGGCCCCGGGTTCGGACTTCAAGCTGGCGGTGCTGCTGGCGGTCTTCGTCGAGTTGCCGCTGGCGGTGGCCTGCGCGGTTCTCGCGACCCGGACCTTCCCTCGGCGGGACCGCTGAACGGAGGGGCTCGTGACGTGATCGGCACCTGCGGTCCGGTCCGTTTCGGGAAATCCCCGCCTGCCGCAACGGCGGCCCACGGGCGGTTCGTTCGGCCCGCTCGGGTCGACTGCCGACAGAGTCGGCGCCGCCTCAAGCAGATGGCACACCAACACAACTGATGGACCATCGGAGATGCGCTTCGATGGCCCAGTCGGACCTTTGAGGAGGAATTATGAGGCATTCGCGGGCATTGATCGGCGCGGGCGCTGCCGCCGCCGTCGCCACCTGGTGGTTCACCGACTCCGCGCCGTACCCGTACTCTCAGCGCTGGCTACTCGACCTGCCGCTGCCGTTCCTGACTCTGAAGCGTCTGGACCACGTGCTCCAGGCCCGGGAGGGCGAGAGGATCCTGGAGATAGGCCCCGGAACCGGCCTGCAGTCGCTGCACGTCGCACCGCGGCTGGGCCCGAACGGTCAGCTGGACATCGTGGACATCCAGCAGGAGATGCTCGACCACGTGGGCCGCCGGGCCAAGGAGCAGGGCGTCGACAACATCGTGCCGAACTGCGCCGACGCACATGAACTTCCTTTTGCGGACGGCTCGTTCGATGCGGCTTACCTGGTGACGGCGCTGGGCGAGATCCCGGATCCGGCGCGTACGCTGGCCGAGCTGCGCCGGACGCTGAAGCCGTTCGGGCGGCTGGTGGTCGGCGAGTTCTTCGACCGGCATCAGATCCGGCCGTCTTCGCTGATCAGCCTGGCCGAGGGAGCCGGGCTGCGGGTCGCCCGGCTGTACGGTCCGCCGTTCGCGTACTACGCGGTGCTGCGTCCGATCGACGCCTGACGCCGCCCGGACGGTTCCCGCTCACGGCGTGCCGCCGAGGGCGGCCAGGGCGGTGCGGGCGGCCGGGGCCAGCAGCGGGGAGAAGTACGGGTCCGTGCGCAGTGCCTCGGCGAGGTGGTCGCGGGCGTCCGCGGTGCGGCCCAACGACCGTTCGATCTCGCCGCGGTGGTAGCTGAACAGGGCGTTGTGCCAACCGAGTCGCCCGGCCTGTTCGGCCAGCGGCAGGGCCTGGTCGTCGTCGCCCCGGCGGTGCAGGGCCCAGCCGAGGGCGTCGGCGACCAGGACGTTCTGCCGGCGCTGCCACTCGGCGCGCAGCACGGTGACCGCCTGCCCGGCGTCGCCGTGGTCGGCCTGGTACTGGCCGATCGTCAGGTCGTCCACGACCCCGTTCGCCGCCGCGAGTTGCTGCTCCGCCGCGAGCAGGCGGTACTGCTCGCGGGCCTGGTCGAGGTGGCCCAGCGACTCCTGCAGCTCGCCGAGTTCGAGGAGGTACTGGGGCTGCGGGACCCGGGCGACGACACCGGTGTAGTCGGCGAGCGCGGCGGCGGTGTCGCCCAGGGCGGCCTCCACCCGGGCCTTGCCGGCGAGCGCGGGCGAGTAGCCGGGGTCGTCGGTGAGCGCCTGGCGGTAGTCGGCCAGGGCCTGGTCCGGGTGGCCGGCGTTGCGTTCGAGTTCGGCGATCTGGTGGTGGCAGAACGCCCGGTCGCCGGGGTCGTAGGCACCGTCGAGGGCCTGCTGGAGGGCCGCGCGGGCCTGGTCGGGGTGGCCGTGCTGTTCGAGGTCGTAGGCGGCGCGGGTGAAGGAGGCGGTGCCGGGGTGGTGGTCCAGGAGTTGCTGGACGGCCTCGGTGGCGCCGGCGTCGTCACCGAGCTGGGTGCGGGCGTCGGCCAGCACGGCATAGGCCTGCCAGTGCAACGGCGCCTGGGCCAGCGCCCGTTGCGCGGCGTCGCGGGCGTCGGCGAACCGGTGCCGGGCGTTGTCGAGCGCGCCCAGGCCGGTCAACGCCTCGGTGTCGGCGTCCGGTTGCAGGCCCAGCGAGCGGTGCAGCGCGTCGTCGGCCTTCGGGTAGTACGAGGCGTCGGCGGTGATCCGGGCCTGTTCGACGTACTCGGCGCCGAGGCGGGCCCAGCCGGCGGCGTCGGTGGGGATCTCGCGCAGCCGCTGCTGGTCGGCGGAGATGGCCTGGGCCAGGGTGCCGCCGCCGGGTGCCGGCGCGCCCCCGGGCCGGACCGTGGTGGCCGGTGGCGCCGCCGCCCGGTGGCCGGCGCGGTCCAGGCCGCCGAACGCGACGAGGCCGCCGCAGAGCGCGGCGGTGGTGAGCAGCAGGGGCAGACGGCGCATGCCGGGTCCTTCGGTCGTGCCGGGCGGTGTGCGCGCCCCGCCCGCCGGCTCCCCGTCGGGGGCCGGCAGCCGGGGCGCACCGTGCTGGTGCGGTTACTGGTGCGGTCGGTGGTGCGGTTGCTGGTGTGGCTGCTGGTGCCTCAGGAGGCCGGTCAGTGCGGCTGGTTGACCGCCTTGGCGTACGGGAGGGCAACGTAGGGGAAGGCCGCGCCGAAGGGCACGTCCGGCCCGTTGACCCCGTCACCGGCGGCCAGCGCCGGGATCAGGTGCCCCGGGGTGGCGCCCTCCATCACCTGCAGCGCGATGTCGACCACGTCGTCCCCGGGCCGGCGCCCGTTCGGGAAGCCCTGGAAGTCCCCGTTCAGCACCCCGAGCCGGTCCGGCTTGGCGGTCACCGGGGTGGACATGTTCAGCCGCAGCTCCTCCGCCGCGACGAACTGGCGCACGTCGATGTCCTGGTTCATCAGCTGCGAGTTGAGGTCCACCGCGAACGGGCCGTCGGCGGCCTTGGCGATCCCGGTCAGGAAGATCTCCTGGAGGTCCTTGCGCGGGGTGGCGGGCGCCGGCAGGCCGTAGATCGCCTGCACCAGCTTGGGCACCTCCGGGTCCAGCACCTTGGCGACCAGCGCGGGCTGGTTGTGGTCCTCGGAGGGCGGCAGCGCGTTGAACGCGTCCTTGAGCCCCGCCGGCACCACCACCTCGTTCACCAGCGGGTTGCCCAGCCGCGAGACCTGCACGAACCTGCCCTCCGCGGTGGCCTTGCCCGGGCTCAGCTTGAGGGTCTGCTTCTCCGTGCTGCTCCACACCCCCACCACCGGGTTGCGGCCCACGTCGCCCTTGAAGGCCAACTCGCTCTTGGGGACCTGGATGGAGAGGCTGTTGACGTTGTAGCCGGCCAGCGTGTTCTGGCCGGTCTCCTTGAGGTTCGCGCCGTACAGGAGGTCGAAGACCCGCAGGTCCAGGAAGAACGGGTCCGCCGCCTGGGTCGCCACCGTCTGTCCGCCGCCCGGCAGTTGCACGGTGGCCTGGTTGCGCAGCTGCGCGTAGTTGGGCATCGACGCCTTGCCGGTGTCGGAGGGCGCGGCGGTGCCGTGCTCGACCAGGGTCCGCGGCGGACAGCCGTGCCGCAGCTCCTGCAGCGTGTAGTACTGGTGGAAGAGCAGCGTGGGGTCGGTCAGGTTGTTCACCACCCCGTTGTTGTAGAGGAAGGTGTTGGTGCCCCGCTGGTCCTCGGTGTGGAAGGTCCACCGGTAGGTCAGGTCCGGGTGGCCGGTGCCCTGGCTGTCGATGTTGATGTCGTAGTGCGCCCCGTCCGCCCACGGGTAGAAGTTCGGGCCGCCGTTGGGCTCCTGGAACGGCAGCCAGTTCGCCACCAGCGTCACCGTGTCCGCCCGGTCCGGGCTGGTGAACGCGTAGACGTCGGTGTTGTCGACCTGCGGGTCCGCCGCGATCAGCGGTGCCTCGCGGTGGCTGGACGCCGAACCGACGCCCGCCCCCGGACCCGCCAGCGCGCTGGTGGCCAGCGCCAGGCTCATCACGCCGAGCGTGGCGGCGGTGCGGACGGGGGACTTCGATCGGGCGCGACCGAGCACAGGGTTCATCGTTCTCGCTTCCGGTGGGGGCGCCTCGGCGCCCGGATCCTGGTAGGGCCTGCCGTCCTCGGGCCGGTCCCTCGAAGGACGATGGCCGCCCTCCACCGGGACTTCGCGCCACGCGCGGGCACGGACGGGCCGGGTCACCCGCACGGACGATCGCCACCACCCGGTCGGCTCCACCGGAGCCGGCCGTCGCACCACTCGAACCGGAGGACGGGCGGCTGCGGCCCGGCGGAGGGCATCGGCGGGCCCGGCGCGGGCCCATCCGGCGCAGGTTCGTGCGGTGTCTGCGCACCGGCGCGGTGGCCGCCCGGCCGCGCTGGGCCCGCCGGGTGGTGGTGGCGCCGAGGGCGCCGTTTCACCGCAACGAGTGAACCTCGGGGTTGCTCCGCCGCTGGGCCAATCCGTCCCGGGGGCCGGGCCGAATGGACGTCAGACGGGCCGGCACCAGGGGCGGGCTCATGACACCGAGACGGGACATGATGGCCACAGAGCACATCGACACCCGGCTGCTCGACGAACTCAGCGAGCAGTCAGAGGACTTGAACAGCGACGCCGTGAAGATCACGCGCAGCGCGCTGGTCGACTTCGGCCAGGCGGTCGAGCCGCAGCGCCGTCGCTGGTGGCAGCGCGGCGGACCGCTGGCGGGGATGGCCGGGATGGCGGTCCTGCTGGGCGGTGGACGGGCGCTGGCCGACTCGGCCTCCCCCTCGGCGATGTCGGCCGCGAACGACGTCATGGCGCTGCAGACCGCCGCGTCGATCGAGAACCTGGCGGTGAGCGTCTACCGGACCGCCGCCGCGCTGCCCTTCATCAAGGACGGCAACCCGACGGTGGCGGCCTTCATCGCCAAGACCACCGGTCAGCACCAGGCCCACGCGCAGGCGTTCAACTCCGCCGCCACGCAGGCCGGTGGCCAGGCACAGAACAACCCCGACCCGAAGTACAAGGCGATCGTCGACCAGGCGCTGCCGACCATCAAGACCCCGGCCGACGTGGTGAAGCTCGCCATCACCCTGGAGGACGTCGCCGCGCAGACCTACACGAAGAACGTCAGCCAGGTCAGCAGCGCCGACCTGCGCAAGCTCTTCGCCTCGGTCGCCCCGGTCGAGGCCCAGCACCGGGCGGTGCTGCTCGCGGTGCAGGCCCTGCTGGCCGGCAACGCCGCCGACCTGGTCACCATTCCGGTCGACCCGGCCAAGCTGCCCGCCGCGGCCGGCAGCGTCGGGTTCCCCGACGCCTTCTACAAGACCGACAGCGCTTCTCCGATCAGCGAAGGTGCCGTGCAGTGACGACGACCGACAGCGGCTGGGAACTCCCCATCAATGAACGGCAACTCACCCGCCTCACCCACGACATGGACGAGGCCCACCGGCAGACGCTGCCCGCGATGCGGGCCGCGGCGCGCGACCTCGCCGCGGAGGTCCGCGCGGGCCGGCGCGGCGCGGTGGCGGTG
>NZ_BAAALF010000308.1:0-5864 GCF_039528135.1 Kitasatospora nipponensis
CCCATCTGCTCCGTCAAGGCCGGCCTCCACTGAGCCCAGCCCCACCCAGCACAACACGACGTCCCCCCACCGGGTCTCGACACCGGGCGGGGGGACGTCGCGCGTTCACGGTCGGACCAGCGGCAGCGGCCAGGTCGGCGGCTGCGGCAGCGGGCCGTCCGAGCCGGGCGGGGTACCGTTCGCGCGGCCGCTGAGCCAGCCGAGGACGGCGTGGCCGGGACCGGTGACCACCGGACCACGGGCGGCGAGCGACCAGGACCGGCCGAGATCGACGGCCTCGACGCGGGCGAGCGGGAAGTCGCGTGCGGTCAGCGCCGCGATGGTGTCGTCGAGCGCCCAGGCCACGTACGGCTCGGGCCAGTCCGCCGGGTGGTAGCCGACGTCCAGGTCGACGAGGTGGGTCTCCAGCTCGCGCCAACAGCGGTAGAGGGTGTACCAGGCCGGGTGGGGCCAGCCCGCCAGAGCGGTCACCGGGGTGTCCCAGCGCTCGGCGGGCATGGCGGCGGCGTCGGCGAACAGCGCTTCGAGCCGTCCGCCCAGGTCGGCGGCGAGTTCGGCGGCGGGCAGCTCCGCCCCCTCCGCCGTCGCCCGGGCCAGCACTGCACCGTCACTCCTCGGGCCGGGCTCGACCCCGGTGCGGGCCACCCCCAGCAGCCACCGGTAGGCGTCGGCGCTGCGCGCGACGTGGCTGATGACGTGACCGCGGCTCCAGCCGGGCAGCGCCGAGGGCGCCCGGACCTGCGGCTCGGTCAGCGCGTCGACGGCCGCGACCGTCCGGGCACCGGAGCGGGTGACTTCCCTGATGATCTCGAGCATGCCCGCACTCTAGTGCTGCGATCTTGCCCGAATGGACGAATCACGCTGCCCTCGCGGGCGCCCGGGTGACCTGCGGCAGGAGCCCGGAAGGGGGAAGACTCCAGCCCGACGGCAGCTCCGAGCGTGCCGCGCCGGCCGGGACTGCCGACGTGGCCGGGTAGCGGCCCGCTCGGCCGCGCCCGGCCGCCATCGAAGGAGTCTCCCGTGCCCACCCGCCACGAACCCGGCGCCGAGGAACAAGCCCCCTCACCTCGGGCCGTCCGAACCCCGGCGCAGGGAGCGGTGAGCGCGGCCGCGTTACTGCCACGGAACGGCGCCCCCGTCAGCCCCCGTGCGCTGCTGAGCCTTCAGCGCAGGATCGGTAACGCGGCGGTCGGCGCGATGCTCGCCCAGGACCCGCAGGCGCGGTCGCCCGCGCCGCAGTCGGACGGGCGACCGGCCGTCGTCCAGCGCCTGAAGCCGTTCCCGGAGCGGATGGCCGACTACAAGAACGCGGTCCGGAAGAACAAGTCCGCGACCTCGACCTCGACCGCGAACCGGTCCCGGGCGGTCGCGGCGTTCGCCCCCGTGGGTGGCGACGAGGCCAAGGAGGAGGATCGCGAGGACCGCCCACTGCGACTGGTCCAGGTGGAGGAGCGGACCGACGACTACACCACAGCCCTGCTCAACCCGGAGGCGAACCCACCGACGGCCGGCGGCTCCTTCACGAACCTCTACGGCCGGCACGGCGCGGACAACATCGCGGTGATGATGGAGAACTACCGCGCCCCGACGGAGACGTACACGGCGAGCGAGGCTTTCCTGCACCAGTGGAGCGCCGTCCACCGGAGCCTGGGATCCGACTTCGAGGACAACGCGCTCCCGAAGCAGGTGAAAACGCACCTGGGTCCGGCCGGGGATGGCGAGTTCCCGGCCCCGGACGAGCTTCCCAGCAGCATCTACCGGCAGAACATCTCCGGGACGCAGGCCAAGAAGGCCCTTGAGAAGTTGCTTCCCGACGGGCCACTCGACTTCGCCGACGGCAGCGACACGTACCGGGAGATCATGGAGACGGTCAACGGGAAGTCGACGCTCAACATCGTCAGGACCTTCAACAACGCCTGGACGACGTTCAACGAGGCCCAGAGGGCAAGGGGTGCCGCGGAGCGTCCCGTCCGCCCGTACCGCATCCCGAGCGGGTCCCTGGTCAAGGACGGCACCAACTTCCACCTGCGGTTCGACCTGACCAGGGACTGAACCGCGCCGATCGGAGCGACCGGCCGGGTCACTCCCCCCGGTGGTAGAGCCTCCGGGCGCGGGTGGGGTCGACGGGTCGGGCCGGGGGCAGGTGCAGGAAGTGGTCCAGCTGCCACGCCTGTGCGGTGCCGGCCTGACGGTTGGTGGTGGACACCCAGGGCGGGTAGACGCGGAAGGCCCGCTTCCCGCCGGCACCGTCCACCGAGGCGACGCCGTGGTCGCGGAGCACGGCCAGCGGGAAGACGAACTGGCCGAAGTGGTCCCGTTCGCGGGTGCTGACGACGAACAGGTCGACGGGGTCGGTCGCGTCGAAGGGCTGGATCGGCCCGCCCGGGGACCGCTTCCACACGGTGACGAACTGGCCGACCTTGGTGGGGGTCGTCTTGGCCGCGCGGAACCGGACGGCGAGTCCGTCCAGGGTGAAGGTGTGGGCGGCGTACTCGGCGCTCTCGGCTTCCGGGACCGGCTGCGAGCAGGTGAACCCGCAGGGATCGTAGACGAGCGCCTTCGCCGCGAGGAGGTCCCGGTGGGCCGGGGCGTTGTCCGACCACGGGGTGAAGCCGGTGGGTTCGGTCCCGGGTGCGGGCCCGCGGTTCGTCGTCATCCGGTCACCCTGTCACAGCCGCCGGATCGCTCCGACGGACCCCGGGGGCCCGCCGGCCGGGCCGGGGGCGCGCATAGGATCCTTCGCATGCCCGCATACCTCCTGGCCGCCGTGTTCACGCTGCTCTTCGGGTACGGGGTGCGGCGCGAGCGGCGGCGCTTCAGCAACGCGGTCCTGCTGGGCCTGGCGGTGCTCTTCCTCGTCGCGGGGCTGCTCGGCGAACTGGACCGCCTGCCCGACACCTTCCTGCGGGTGGCGTTCGTCGCGGCCGCGGTGGCCGCGATCATGGGGGTCCTGGCACTGGCGGTGCTGCTGGTCGCGAACGGGGTGACGATGGTCCGCGCGGAGGGCGGCCGGCCGGCCAACCTGCTCTCGCTGCTGGCCGGTCTGGGCATCCTCGCCCTCGCCGGACTGCTGGTGGCGACGCTCACCGTCGACTCCCGCCCGTTGCGCGTGCTCGCGAGCAGCACGCTGTCGGTGGCCGGCTACGTGGCCTTCCTCTTCCTCTGCTTCATCGCCTACGCCTTCCTCTACGGCCGACTGCGGGTGCGCCGCGACGTGGACTTCGTCGTGGTGCTCGGCGCGGGACTGGTCGACGGCTCCCGGGTGCCCCCGCTGCTCGCGCGGCGGCTGGACCGGGCGCTGCGGCTCTACCGGGCCCAGGCCGACCGCGGCGAGGCGCCGGTGCTGATCGCCTCCGGTGGCAAGGGCTCCGACGAGCAGACCTCCGAGGCGCGGGCGATGGCCGACTACCTGATCGGCCACGGCGTCCCGCCGGAGCGGATCCGGCTGGAGGACCGCTCCGGCAACACCGACGAGAACCTCGAGTTCAGCGGGGCCCTGATGGCAGCGGCCAAGCCCGGCTACCGGTGCCTCGTGGTGACCAACAACTTCCACGTCTTCCGGGCCGCGGTGATCGCCCGGCGCGCGGGCGTCCCCGCTCAGGTCCTCGGGGCGCCCACCGCCGCGTACTACTGGCCCAGCGCGACGCTGCGCGAGTTCGTCGCGATCCTGGTCTCCTACCCGATCACCAACCTCGGGATGTGCCTGCTGCTGGTGCTGCTGGGCGTGTCGGTCTCCTGGAAGTGAGCGCGATCTCAGGCGAGGTCGCGGCTTGAGGCCGGGTCACCGACCCGCTCGACGGCGCCGTCCCGGGCGATGTCGATGGCCGTGACGACGGGCTGCCCGAGCAGCACGGTCTGCTCGTCGAACCCCGCGGCCTTCAGCGCCCGCAGGCCCAGGAGCACCGCCTCGCGCTCGGCCTCGGCGCTGTCGTCGGCCGCGACCTCCACCCGAACGGTGAAGGTGGACTCGCCCTCGTGCTCGGTCAGGACCTCGAGATCCTGCGGATCCGATCCCACCCGCCGCGGGTCGGTCCCCCGCAGGGCGCCGAGCAGCCGGCTGCGGCCGAGCTCGGTGAGGTCCCGGCGGAGCGTTCCGGGCAGGGAGATGACGAAGTCGGTCATAGGGTGGCCTTCCGTTCCAGCGGGGCGCGACCGCCCCGTCCGTGTCGCCCGTCTGTCCGTCACGCGCCCGGCCGAACGGCCGGCCGGGCGAGCGGCCCGGTCCCCGCTCAGAGCATCGGGCCGCCGTAGAACGGCCCGTAGTAGGAGCTGTACATCTCGCGAGCGGCCGGGCTGGTGTGGGTGCGGGGCTCGAAGTCGGGGCCGGCCTTGATCTCCTCCCGGCTCCGGTCGACGTAGACCTTCTTCTCGGAGTGGTCGACCTGGACGACGGTGCCGGCCGGCAGCAGCACGTGCCGGCCGAAGATCCACGGGCCGGTGTCGACCACCAGGTACGCGGAGCCGACCTCGTCGGAGTGCTGGTCGATCCTGCCGACCTGGCCGTCGGTGGCCTCGACGTGGAAGCCGATCAGGTCGGCACCGAAGAGGTGGCCGGACGTCGTGCGGTAGACCCAGATCTCGGCGGAGCTCATACGTGTCCTCTCGTCGTGGCGCCGCACCCGGCGACTCTCGTCGAGCGGCGCACCGTTGACGCTTCGGCTGCCCCGGCTGAGCCGGTTCACTCCTGGCGGCCGGCCTTCGGACCCACGGGGGCGGCTCGGCCCTGTCCGAAGGAGCATCCGAAGCCATCCGTGTTTGATTCTGTTGCTTTCCCCGGCAGAGGCGGCCTGGGCGACGCGCACCGTTCCGCCCGGGACACCCAGGACAGCCCCCGACTCCGGACGGTCTACGGACCACCGTCCGACCGACTACCCAGACTTCCGTCGCCCGCCCCTACCCTTTCGGGAAACGCTCCGAAGAACAGGGGCTCGGATCACTGGACTCCGGCCGCTCGTTGCTCTTATCTGGATACACCGAACAGTGCGGCTCGCCGGAATCCCCGCTCCCCCACCAGGCAGCGGAAAAGCGGCGAGAAGCCCGTGCACCTCCACCTCCACCAGGGCGGCAGCACCCCCACACCCCCACCGCCCACCGGCGCCGACTCCACGAACGACCGCCACCGGCCCGCATTCAGAGCGCATTGCGCACCGAGCACGGAATGCCGGGAGTCGGATTTCCGGGAACACCGACGGTGGTCACCGAGAGCGGTCCGACGACCCCGCACCACCCGGCCGGACCGGCGCAGGCGAGCGCGCGCCCCACCCCGACCGGCAGTCACCGTCGCCCGCCGGGAGCAACCGGACGAACGACGCCCCGACGGACGCCGGTTTGTCCCATCAGGATCACCAACCAGGCCTGACAGCAAGCCCTCTGACACCTGATCACGAACTTCCGACCCGCCGCCGACCCCTCCCCCGGACCGGATGCGAACGTCACAAGGTGGTCTCGACCCCCCGCTGCCCTTGACGCAGCCGCGGCAACACGGGTGTCATATCTCCCATCGCGTTTGAACCTGTGTGTTTCTGAGACTTTACGTTGGAATGAACCCGCGCCACCTACGTCGGGCTCCACCCACGCCGATCCCCCGTCCCCCACCGCGGGCCGCCCTTCCGGCCCCGGAGGCGGTGCCTCCCCCTCCCGCACGACCCTCGAGGTGATCCCGTATGAGCAGAACCCAGAGCGCGGACCCCACCCCGCGGCCGCCCGGAGCGGCCACCCGGGGGACGGCGGCACAGGACGCGCCGGGCGCCGTCGGGGCGCTCACCGGTCGTTCGGCGGGTGTCCGGGCGATCACCAAGACGTTCGGGACGGTCCGGGCGCTGGGCGGGGTGACCCTGGACTTCCCGGCCGGACAGGTCACCGCG
>NZ_BAAALF010000309.1:0-5739 GCF_039528135.1 Kitasatospora nipponensis
GGTCCGGGTCGCCCGCGCGCTCCACAGCGCGCCGGCCGACCTGGCGCTGGCCGCCGCGGCCGGCGCCGACCCGAGCGGCGCGCGCCGGTGAGCCGGGCCCCGGCCGCCGCCTCGCCCTACGCCCGGCTGGTCCTCGACACGATGCCGCAGGCCTGCCGGATCGGTCTCGCGCTCGGCTTCGTGCGGACCTTCGGCGTCCCCGAGGTGGCCACCGTGCTGCACGGCACCGGCCGGCTGTCGGCCGTACCCGGCGAGCGGGCCAAGGCCACCGGGGTGGCGATGTTCGCGCTGATCGGTCACGGCCCGGGCAGTGCGGCCGGTCGGAGAGTCGTCGAGGAGCTCCGCCGCCTCCACGACCGGCCGGACATCACCCCGGAGTTGATGCACTACGTCCTGGCCTGCTTCACGCTCTGCCCGCTGCGCCTGATCGACGGGTACGGCCCGCGCCCGGTCTCCGGGGCCGAGCGGGCCGCGGCGTTCGCCTTCCACCGCGAGCTCGCCGACGCCCTGGGCCTGCCCCCGGTCCCGCAGCCGGACCTGCCGGCGCTCGGGAGCTGGATGCGCGACTTCGAGGAGCGCCGCTTCGCGCCCAGCGCCGCGGCGCACGCCCTGTGGCGGAGCACCGGCCCGGTGCTGGCCGCCCGGCTGCCCGCCGCGCCGACGCCGCTGGCCGGCGTGCTGGCCGCGGCGCTGCTCGACGATCCGCTGCGCGCCGCCCTCGGGGTGCGCCACCCGCCGGCCCCGGTCCGCGCCCTGGCGGCCGGCGCCCTGCGCCGCGGCCTGCGCACCACCTGACGCGGCAGCGCACCGGCGGCGGCCGGTCAGCGCTACCGGTCCGGCCCGGCGCGACGTGCTCGGCTCAGCGCGGCCAGGCCAGCGGCCGCAGCACGTCCAGCACCGCCGCCCGGTCCGGCGCCGCCGCGAAGAACTCCGCGTCCGCCTGCTCCACCACCGCCACCGCCCGCACCGCCACCGCCACGCCGCTCGCGGTGATCGCCAGCCGCTTCATCCGGGTGTCCGTCGCGTCGACCTGCCGGGTCAGGAACTCCTTGGCCTCCAGCCGGCGCAGCACCTGGGAGGCGGTCTTCACCTCGGTGCCGGTGTACTGGGCGAGTTCGAGCTGGTTGGGACGTCCGCCCTGCTGGTCCAGCCACCACAGGCCCGCCAGCAGCACGAACTGCGGGTGCGTGAGGTCCAGCGGGGCCAGGGCGGCGGCGATGCCGCGCTGCCAGCGCAGCGTGGCGTGCCACAGCAGGAAGCCGGGGCTCTCCTCCGGAGTGAGCGCCATCCGCCCGCCACCTCGATTCCTCGTCGACACTTACAGTACCCAGAGACTATCCGCACGACGACTGTCCGACCACCCCCCATCCCGCGCGGCTCCCCACGCGCGCCCGTCACCTGCGCCGCCGGGCGCTGCCGCCTCCACCGGATGTGACACTGGAGCCGCCGAGACAACGCGCAGAAACTGAGGTGCGGCCGCCCGCCCCTCCTTGCGAACCTAGAGGGATGCCCGCAGTGAGTTCTCCCGCAGCCCAGCCGTCGACCGACCAGCCACCGGCGGCCGGGGACCCAGCCGGCGAGGCCGGGGCACGCCCCGCCGCCGCGGCCCCCGGCATCGGCGAGCTGGCCGCCCGGCTGCCCGAGCTGACACTGCGCGACCAGCAGCGGATCGGCCGCCGGCTCGAGGGCGCCCGGCGGATCCACAAGGCGCCGGCCCGGGAGAAGGTCACCGCCGAACTCGCCGCCGACATCGAGCGCGCCGAGCTGCGGGTCGCCCAGCGCCGCGCCGCCGTCCCGGAGATCCGCTACCCCGCCGAGCTGCCGGTGAGCCAGAAGAAGGACGAGATCCTGGCGGCCGTCCGCGACCACCAGGTGGTCATCGTGGCGGGCGAGACCGGGTCGGGCAAGACCACCCAGATCCCCAAGATCTGCCTGGAGCTCGGCCGCGGGGTCAAGGGCCTGATCGGCCACACCCAGCCGCGCCGGATCGCCGCCCGCACCGTCGCCGAGCGGGTCGCCGAGGAACTGCGCAGCCCGCTGGGCGAGGCCGTCGGCTGGAAGGTCCGCTTCACCGACCAGGTCGGCCAGGACACCCTGGTCAAGCTGATGACCGACGGCATCCTGCTGGCCGAGATCCAGACCGACCGCGAGCTGCGCCAGTACGACACTCTGATCATCGACGAGGCCCACGAGCGCAGCCTCAACATCGACTTCATCCTCGGCTACGTCAAGCAGCTGCTCCCGCGCCGCCCGGACCTCAAGGTCGTGATCACCTCCGCGACCATCGACCCGGAGCGCTTCGCCAAGCACTTCGGCGACGCCCCGATCGTCGAGGTCTCCGGCCGCACCTACCCGGTCGAGGTCCGCTACCGCCCGCTGGTGGACGAGGCGGACGAGGAGGGCGACGACGTCGAGCGCGACCGCGACCAGATCCAGGCGATCTGCGAGGCCGCCCAGGAGCTCCAGGCCGAGGGGCCGGGCGACATCCTGGTCTTCCTCTCCGGCGAGCGCGAGATCCGCGACACCGCCGACGCGCTGGGCAAGCTGAACCTGCGCTCCACCGAGATCCTCCCGCTCTACGCCCGGCTCAGCTCCGCCGAGCAGCACCGGGTCTTCCAGCGCTCCGGCAGCCGCCGGATCGTGCTGGCCACCAACGTCGCCGAGACCTCGCTGACGGTGCCCGGCATCAAGTACGTGATCGACCCGGGCACCGCGCGGATCTCCCGCTACAGCCACCGCACCAAGGTCCAGCGGCTGCCGATCGAGGCGGTCAGCCAGGCCAGCGCCAACCAGCGCAAGGGCCGCTGCGGCCGCACCAGCGACGGCATCTGCATCCGGCTGTACTCGGAGGAGGACTTCCTCGCCCGCCCCGAGTTCACCGACGCCGAGATCCTGCGCACCAACCTCGCCTCGGTCATCCTGCAGATGACGGCGGCCGGCCTCGGCGACATCGCCGCCTTCCCCTTCCTCGACCCGCCGGACTCGCGCAACATCAAGGACGGCGTCAACCTGCTGCACGAGCTCGGCGCGCTCGACCCGCAGGAGAAGGACGTCCGCAAGCGCCTCACCCCGCTGGGCCGCAAGCTCGCCCAGCTCCCGGTCGACCCGCGCCTGGCCCGGATGGTGCTGGAGGCGGACCGCAACGGCTGCGTGCGCGACGTCATGGTGATCGCCGCCGCGCTCTCCATCCAGGACCCGCGCGAGCGCCCCACCGAGAAGCGCCAGGTGGCCGACGAGCGGCACCGCCGCTTCAACTCCGAGACCTCCGACTTCCTCTCCTACCTGGCGATGTGGCGCTACGTCAGGGAGCAGCAGAAGGAGCTCTCCTCCTCGGCCTTCCGCCGGATGTGCAAGTCCGAGTTCCTGAACTACCTGCGGATACGGGAGTGGCAGGACATCTACACCCAGCTGCGCACGGTGGCCAAGCAGCTCGGCGTGACCATGGACGAGCCGCATCCCGACGCCGAGCCGGACGCCGACCGGATCCACCAGTCGCTGCTGGCCGGCCTGCTCTCCCACCTCGGTCTCTACGACGTGGAGAAGCGCGAGTACGGCGGCGCGCGCGGCGCCCGGTTCGCGGTCTTCCCGGGCTCGGGCCTCTTCAAGAAGCCGCCGCGCTGGGTGATGTCCGCCGAGCTGGTGGAGACCTCCCGGCTCTGGGCCCGGATCAACGCCAAGATCGAGCCCGAGTGGGTGGAGCCGCTGGCCGCGCACCTGATCAAGCGCACCTACAGCGAGCCGCACTGGGAGAAGAAGGCCGGCGCGGTGATGGCCTTCGAGCGGGTCACCCTCTACGGCATGCCGATCGTGGCCCAGCGCAAGCTGAACTACGGCCGGATCGACCCCGAGCTCTGCCGCGAACTGTTCATCCGCAACGCCCTGGTGGAGGGCGACTGGGAGACCCACCACCACTTCTTCGCCGCCAACCGCACCATGCTCTCCGAGGTCGAGGAGCTGGAGAACCGCGCCCGCCGCCGGGACATCATGGTCGACGACCAGACCCTCTTCGACTTCTACGACGCGCGGCTGCCGCAGACCATCGTCTCCACCCGGCACTTCGACGCCTGGTGGAAGAAGGCCCGGCACGAGTCGCCCGACCTGCTCAACTTCGAGAAGTCGATGCTGATCAACGAGGCCGCCGGCGGCATCACCGAGGCGGACTACCCGGACCACTGGCAGCAGGGCAAGCTCCGCTTCAAGCTGACCTACCAGTTCGAGCCGGGCAGCGACGCGGACGGCGTGACCGTGCACATCCCGCTGCCGGTGCTCAACCAGGTCACCTCCGAGGGCTTCGACTGGCAGATCCCGGGCCTGCGCGCCGAGCTGGTCACCGCCTACATCCGGGCACTGCCCAAGGCGATCCGGCGCAACTTCGTGCCGGCGCCGGACTTCGCCCGGGCCGCGCTGCGCGAGATGACGGACCGCCAGGAGCCGCTGCTGCCCACCCTGGAACGCATCCTGCACCGGATGTCGGGCCTGCCGATCCCGCCCGAGGCCTGGGACGACGAGCGGGTGCCGGACCACCTCAAGGTGACCTTCCGGGTGGTGGACGGCAAGCGCAGGCTCGCCGAGTCCAAGGACCTCGAGGAGCTGCGGCTGGCGCTCAAGCCCAAGCTCAAGGAGACCCTCTCCTCGGCGGCCTCCGGCCAGGGCATCGAGCGCACCGGCCTGACCGCCTGGCCCGCCGACCTGCCGCTGCTCCAGCGCACCTTCGAGCAGCGCTCGCGCGGCCACTCGCTGCGCGCCTACCCGGCCTTCACCGACCAGGGCGAGAGCGTGGCGATCCGCCTCTTCGACACCCCCCAGGCCCAGGAGCAGGCGATGTGGACCGGCACCCGCCGGCTGCTGCTGCTGACCACCAACTCCCCGGCCAAGGGGATCCAGGCCCGGCTGGGCAACCAGGCCAAACTGGCGCTCTCCTACAACCCGCACGGCTCGGTGCCGGCCCTCTTCGAGGACATCACCTCCTGCGCGGCCGACCGGCTGATGGTCATCGGCGGTGGCCCGGCCTGGGACGAGGCGGCCTTCGCCAAGCTGCACGACAAGGTGCGCGCCGACCTCTACGAGCTCGCCGCGGACACCACCCTGAAGACCGCCGGCGCGCTGGTGGCCTTCCACCGGGCCACCAACCGGCTCAAGACGGTCAGCAGCCCGGTGCTGCTCTCGGCGGTCAACGACATCAAGCTGCACCTGACCTCGCTGGTCCACCCGGGCTTCGTGACCGCCACCGGCTGGCAGCGGCTGCCGGACCTCAAGCGGTACCTGGCGGCGGTGGACCGGCGCCTGGAGGCGCTGCCCAACCACCCGCAGCGCGACCTGCAGCACCTGCTCAAGGTGCAGGACGTGCAGCGGGCCTACGGGGAGCTGCTGGCGGCGGTGCCGGCCGGGCGGCGGCCGAGCCCCGAGATCCGGCAGATCCGCTGGATGATCGAGGAGCTGCGGGTGAGCTTCTTCGCGCAGTCGCTGGGCACCCCGACGCCGGTCTCGGAGAAGCGGATCCTGCGGGCGATGGACGCGGCGGCCGGCACGCTCTGAGCCCGCTCCTGAAGCCCGCTCAGCAGGCCCCGGGTCGGACCGGCGGCGATCGCCGCAGCCGGTTCGACCTGGGGGCCTGACATGCAGTACGATCTGTCTTGTCGCTGCGAGGTGCAGGGGCAAGGCGGTAAAGTCAGCAAGAACACTCTGGTCCTGTGGAGCAGTTGGTTAGCTCGCCACCCTGTCAAGGTGGAGGTCGCGGGT
>NZ_BAAALF010000310.1:0-5713 GCF_039528135.1 Kitasatospora nipponensis
GACCCCCCCGCGGCCCGGCCCCGCCCGCCCACCCGCGGGCGAGCCGGCCGCGCTGGTGCGGCGGGGCCCGGCCGGCGGCGGCCCGGCCGGCCGCCCAGCCCTCGCCGTCGCTCACCCGCACCCGCTGCGAGGTGAGCTTGGGGAACATCCGGTCGGTGGCCGAGTCCACCGCCTCCTCGCGGGCCGCCAGCGCCGGCAGCAGCCGCTCGTCCGGTACGCCCTGCTCGGCCGTGCCGTCCTCGCGCAGGTGCCTGCCGGCCGCCGCCTCCCGGGTGGTCCGCTCGGTGGCCTCGGTCAGCCGCTCGCGGATCCGGGCCGCGTAGGAGACCAGGAACGACTGCCGGAACGCCCGGGTGCGCGAGGCCCCGTCCAGGTGCTGGCGGCTGCCGGCGCGGTTCATCGCCGCCGTCGCCTGCACCAGCAGCGAGGTGTAGAGCAGTTCGACGGCGTCCAGGTCGGAGTCGAAGCCGACCACCGTGCAGAAGCCGAACTCCTTGGCCCAGACCACCCGGCAGCGGTTGGCCGCCGCCACCGCGTCCAGCAGCATCGCCTTGGGACCCTCGTACGGGTTCTCCAGCCCGATCCGCACCGCGTCCGGCAGCCGGTCCCCGCCGTGCCCCGCCGACAGCAGCACCTCGTCGATGCTGTGCTGCGCCATCAGCTGCTGGGCCTTGGCGGTCAGCGCCTCGGCCTCCTCGGGGAACTCGGTGGACTCGGCCTTGGCCAGCAGCGCGCGGATCCGCGAGAGCATCCGCGGCTCGCCCGGCACCGGCACGGCCGCCCGGTGTTCGACGGGTCGCGCGCCGGGCACCGGGCCCACCGGCGCGATCACCGGCAGGTGCCCCAGCAGCCGCAGCAGCTCCAGCACGGCGGTGGCCAGCGCGAAGCGGTCGAGCCGGTGGCGGGTGGCGAACTCCGGCAGCAGGCGCTCGTCGGCTGGCCACCAGACGTCGGCGGCCAGCTCCCGCAGCTGCTCGCGCCAGCGCCGGTCCAGCGCGGCGGGGGAGTAGCGCCGGGACTCGGCCGCCACCAGGTCGACCAGCAGGGCCAGGTGGACCGGCGGCAGGTCGCGGCGGACCAGCCGGGCCAGGTCGGCCGGTCGCCAGCCGCGCTGCCACAGTGCGCCCAGCGAGCGGTCGGTGAGCGTGACCAGCGCCCGGCTGACGGCGGGCCACCGCTCGGCGGAGGCGGCCAGCAGCGACGCCCCGCCGTCCAGGGCCCGGTCCAGCTGCCGGTCGCCGGCAGCCAGTACCGTGTCCACCGCTCGTTCCAGCAGCTGCGTGGTCTCGTCGCCGCCCGTTCTCTTCCGCTCTGCGCTCACCCTGCCCATGATGCCGGAGCGGCGGGTCTCGCCGGGACAGCGGACAGCGGGGGCCGCGACGGGGATGATGGGGGCCGGAACCGGAACCCGGAGGTGGGTACGGTTCGTCCAGTTCAACAGGAGGGGCGCGCGGCGCGATCGCGGGCCGGGGACCACGGGAGGAGTCCGGATGGGTGACGTGCAGCCGTGGCCAGGAGGTCAGCGGCCCACCGATCAGTTCGGGCAGCGTCCGGTGGACCCGTACGCGGGCGCCTGGCAGCCGGCCGTCACGCCGCAGTCGGCGATGCGGGCGGCCCACACCGACCGGGACCGCACGGTCGACGTGCTCAAGGCCGCCTACGCCGAGGGCCGGCTCTCCGCCGAGGAGTACTCCCACCGCTTCGACGCCGCCAACAGCGCCCAGACCTACGGGCAGCTGGCGCAGCTGGTGGCCGACCTGCCGGCCGGACCGATGGTGGCGCCGATGGGCTCGGCGGTGCCGGTGGTCCCCTCCACCTTCATGCCCCCGCCGATGTACAAGCCCGTCTCCAACAACGGGATGGCCACCGCCTCGCTGGTGCTGGGCCTGGCCACCTTCCCGACCTTCGGCCTGCTGGCCATCCCCGCGGTGATCACCGGCCACGTGGCCAGGAACCAGATCCGCCAGAGCGGCGAGCGCGGCGACGGCATGGCGGTGGCCGGGCTCTGGATGGGCTACCTCTCGATGGTGGGCTGGGCGCTGCTGATCCTGCTCGGGATGGCGATGTCGGTCAGTTCCTGAGCGTCCGCTCCTGAGCGTCCGCCGAGCGGCGTCGCTCACCCCCGCAGCGGTCGCCGCCGCGGACCGTGCGTGGTATAGAGGCAGGAGTACCACCAGCCCCGCCCGTGACCCGGGCCGGATTTCCCCGTCAGCGCCACGACCTGCGGTGTCGCATTTGTTTTGACCGCGCCCGATGCGCTAGGTACGCTCTGACCTTGTGCCTGGGGTGTCCCCGGGTCCTTGTGCGTGCAAGCACACCGGCAGCCGCGCCACTCGCGCGAGCGCCGTCGCTGCACATCAGCACACCAGGATTCCGCGATTCTTCCGCCGCCCGTCCCTGCCGGACCGGGCCGGAGGAAGCCCAACACACCCGACCTCGTGGGTCGGCGTGAGCTGGGAACACCACAGGTTAGTTTCACCCAGCCTTGGCACACAGAAAACGGAGAAACGGTGCCTACGATCCAGCAGCTGGTCCGAAAGGGCCGGCAGGACAAGGTCGAGAAGAACAAGACGCCCGCGCTGAAGGGCTCCCCCCAGCGCCGCGGCGTCTGCACGCGTGTGTACACGACCACCCCGAAGAAGCCGAACTCGGCGCTTCGTAAGGTCGCCCGTGTGCGCCTCACCAGCGGGATCGAGGTCACCGCTTACATCCCCGGCGAGGGCCACAACCTGCAGGAGCACTCGATCGTGCTCGTGCGCGGCGGTCGTGTGAAGGACCTTCCTGGTGTCCGCTACAAGATCATCCGCGGTTCGCTCGACACCCAGGGTGTCAAGAACCGCAAGCAGGCTCGCAGCCGCTACGGCGCCAAGAAGGAGAAGTAAGAATGCCTCGTAAGGGCCCCGCCCCGAAGCGCCCGGTCATCATCGACCCGGTTTACGGCTCCCCGCTGGTGACCTCGCTGGTCAACAAGATCCTGCTGCACGGCAAGCGCTCCACCGCCGAGCGGATCGTGTACGGCGCCCTCGAGGGCGTCCGCGAGAAGACCGGTTCCGACCCCGTCGTGACCCTCAAGCGCGCGCTGGAGAACGTCAAGCCGGCCCTCGAGGTCAAGTCCCGCCGTGTCGGTGGCGCGACCTACCAGGTCCCGGTCGAGGTCCGTCCGGGCCGCGCCAGCACCCTGGCGCTGCGCTGGATGGTCGGGTACTCCCGCGCCCGTCGCGAGAAGACCATGACCGAGCGCCTGATGAACGAGATCCTCGACGCCAGCAACGGCCTGGGCGCTTCCGTCAAGCGTCGCGAGGACACCCACAAGATGGCCGAGTCCAACAAGGCCTTCGCGCACTACCGCTGGTAGTCCGAACCCCGTCACTAGACAGAGAGAGAACGAGCCACCATGGCTGCAACCTCCCTTGACCTGGCCAAGGTCCGCAACATCGGGATCATGGCGCACATCGACGCGGGCAAGACCACCACCACCGAGCGGATCCTGTTCTACACCGGTGTCTCGTACAAGATCGGTGAGGTCCACGATGGCGCTGCCACCATGGACTGGATGGAGCAGGAGCAGGAGCGCGGCATCACCATCACGTCGGCCGCGACGACCTGTCACTGGACGCTCGACGACTCCGACCACACCATCAACATCATCGACACCCCGGGCCACGTCGACTTCACCGTCGAGGTGGAGCGTTCGCTGCGCGTGCTCGACGGTGCGGTGACGGTGTTCGACGGTGTCGCCGGTGTGGAGCCCCAGTCCGAGACCGTGTGGCGGCAGGCTGACCGCTACGGCGTCCCGCGCATCTGCTTCATCAACAAGCTGGACCGCACGGGCGCCAACTTCTTCTTCTGCGTCGACACCATCGTGGACCGCCTCGGCGCGACCCCGCTGGTGATGCAGCTGCCGATCGGTGCCGAGTCCGACTTCGTCGGCGTCGTGGACCTGGTCAAGATGAAGGCCCTCGTCTGGTCGCCCGAGGCGACCAAGGGCGAGATGTACGACACCGTCGACATCCCGGCCGACCTGGTCGACCAGGCGAACGAGTACCGCGAGGCGCTCATCGACACCGTGTCGAACATCAGCGACGAGGTGATGGAGATCGCCCTCGAGGGCGAGGACATCCCCGAGGAGCTGCTGGTCGCCGCGATCCGCAAGGGCACCCTGAACTCGGACTTCACGCCGATCTTCTGTGGCACCGCGTTCAAGAACAAGGGCGTTCAGCCCCTGCTCGACGCGGTCGTCAAGTACCTGCCGTCGCCGCTGGACATCGAGTCCATCGAGGGCACCAAGCCCGGCGACGACTCGGTCAAGATCAGCCGCAAGGCCTCGGACGACGAGCCGCTGTCGGCGCTGGCGTTCAAGATCATGTCCGACCCGCACCTGGGCAAGCTCACCTTCGTCCGGATCTACTCCGGCCGTCTCGAGGCCGGCACCGCCGTCCTCAACGCGGTGAAGGGGCGCAAGGAGCGCATCGGCAAGATCTACCGGATGCACGCGAACAAGCGTGAGGAGATCGACTCGGTGGGCGCCGGCGACATCGTCGCCGTCATGGGTCTCAAGCAGACCACCACCGGTGAGACCCTCAGCGACGAGAAGCACCCGGTGATCCTGGAGTCCATGGACTTCCCGGCCCCGGTCATCCGCGTCGCGATCGAGCCGAAGTCCAAGGGCGACCAGGAGCGGCTCGGTACCGCCATCCAGCGCCTGGCCGAGGAGGACCCGTCCTTCCAGGTCAACACGGACGAGGAGACCGGCCAGACCATCATCGCGGGTATGGGCGAGCTGCACCTCGAGGTGCTGGTCGACCGTATGAAGCGTGAGTTCAAGGTCGAGGCCAACGTCGGCAAGCCGCAGGTCGCGTACCGCGAGACGATCCGCAAGGCCGTCGAGCGGATCGACTACACGCACAAGAAGCAGACCGGTGGCTCCGGCCAGTTCGCGAAGATCCAGATCGCGATCGAGCCGATCGAGTCCGGCGAGGGCTACGAGTTCGTGAACAAGGTCACCGGTGGCCGCGTTCCGAAGGAGTACATCCCCTCGGTCGACGCCGGTTGCCAGGAGGCCATGGAGTTCGGTGTCCTCGCCGGCTACCCGCTCCAGGGTGTCCGCGTGACGCTGCTCGACGGTGCCTCGCACGACGTCGACTCCTCGGAGCTGGCGTTCAAGATCGCCGGTTCGATGGCCTTCAAGGAGGGCGCTCGCAAGGCGTCCCCGGCTCTGCTCGAGCCGATGATGGCCGTTGAGGTCACCACGCCCGAGGACTACATGGGCGACGTGATCGGCGACATCAACTCCCGCCGTGGCCAGATCCAGGCCATGGAGGAGCGCAGCGGTGCCCGCGTCGTCAAGGCGCTCGTCCCGCTGTCCGAGATGTTCGGCTACGTCGGTGACCTGCGCAGCAAGACCTCTGGTCGCGCGAGCTACTCGATGCAGTTCGACTCGTACGCCGAGGTTCCGCGGAACGTGGCGGACGACATCATCGCCAAGGCCAAGGGCGAGTAACTTCCGGACAAACCGGAAGTTTCCCACCCCTTAGGCTGTATGGAGGCAAACCCGGCGGGGTCGACCCGACCCCGCCGGCGCCTCCGGCCCCCACCCGCGGGACGGCATGGAGCGCAACCAGCACTCCGTCCAAAACCCGATCAAAGACCAACTGACGTCGTACGGCGTACAGAACTGTCCTCAGGAGGACTGCAGTGGCGAAGGCGAAGTTCG
>NZ_BAAALF010000311.1:0-5712 GCF_039528135.1 Kitasatospora nipponensis
ACCCGTCGGGTCCCCCCGGCAAAGGGATCCAGCTCACACGGCGGTCACTTCCAGTAACCGTCTCGTGGTGCTTGCCGCACCGGCTGCACCTGTCGTGCGCGCTGCACCCGCCGTACCGGCTGTACCTGTCGTGCGCGCTGCACCCGCCGTACCGGCTGTACCTGCCGTGCGCGCTGCACCCGCCGCGCCTGCTGGTGCATTGGGTTGGCGATGTCGGCCTGTCCGCCCTGCGGACCGTTGCGCCCGTCGTGCCTGCCGTGCCTGCCGTGCGTGCTGTGTCCGTCGTGCCCGTCGTGCGCGCTGTGCGCGCTGTGCGTGCTGTGTCCGTCGTGCTTGCCGTGCGCGCTGCGCCTGCCGCACTCGTCGTGTCTGCCGCACTTGCTGTGCCTGCTGGTGCATGGGGTCGGCGGTGCCGGCCTCGGTCTGTGCGCGCTGTGGACTGTTGCCTGGATGCTGATCTGGAGCTGTGGGGCTTGCAGCGTGGGTGTCGGTTGCCTGGTGCGGTGATGTTCTGGGTGCGGCGTTGGTCGGTGTCGGGGAGTGGCGGGGCGGCGGGATGTCCGAGGCTTGGGTGCGCATCGTCCTTGTGTGACCGCTCCGGCTGGTGGCGGTCAGGCGATGGGGTGATGGACCGGGTGGCTGTGTTGGCGTTGCCGGGCGTGTGGTGCCCCCGGGGGTTGTTGCTGCCGTGGTGCTGAGTGCCTGGGGTGCGCTGAGTGCCTGGGGTGTACGTGGACCGGCTCGCATCGGCCCACCGTCCGGCCCTGCTGCGCGGCGGCCCGATCACCTTGTTCCGTCTGGGTCTGTTGCGCACTGTCCTGTCGAGGGTGTTCGGCGCTCTGTTCCAGGACTTCTTCGAGGAGCAGTTGCTCCTGGCTTGGTCCGGACTCCACCCTGGTCCGGACTCCACCCGGGCCCGGACTCCACCCGGGCCAGGGCCCGGCCCCGGGGTCGGGGTCGGGGTCGGGTGGGGGTTGGTTCTGGTGGTGGGGTGGCTGTTCCTACGGTGGTGTGGGCCTGCTGGGGGTGGTTGTTGGTGGAGGGCACGGGTGTGCGTGCTGCTCCGGGCTGCCGGCGGAGTGGTCTGTGGCTCGTTTGCGTTGTGCCGGGGATGGGGGTGGGTGCCGGGCCCTGTGGTGCGGGTGGTCGGGTGTCTGCGTGGTGGGCCCGGCCGTCGTGGCTGGTGCCGGTCCTGCCCTGGTCGGTGCTGGCGCTGGCGGCTCGACTGTCCGCGGCCTGGCTCGTTTCCTGCGGTGGTACCTCGCCGCTGCCGGTGTGGCCTGTGCCTGCGGCGTGTGTCTGCGTCTGCGGCCTGGGTGGGCTTGTGCGCCGGCTGATGGGTGGTGGCGGTGGCTGGGTTGCTGCTGGTGGGTGGTTGTCGGGGTGGTGGCGTTGTCCGGGCGCCGCTGCTCCGGTGCTGGGGGGTGCTTTGCGGTGGGCCGGTCGGGAGCTGGTGGTGTGTTGTCGCGGGGAGGGGTGGCGGGGTGTGGGGGGTGTGGGGTGGTGGTGGAGCGGTCGGGTGGTCGGGGTTTGGGTTTCTCTGGGGTGGTGGTTAGCGGTGCAGGAGGGTGGTGAGGAGTTTGTGGCTCCAGCCGCGGGCCATCAGTCGTAGCAGGTCGCTTTTGCGGGGCTCGTTGTAGAGGACGAAGTCGTCGAAGCGGTGGACTCCGGGCCGGCCGGTGGTGGCGGTGGCCGCGTCTCGTACGGCGGTCAGGTGGGCGGTGGTCATTTGTGGTGCGCGTTCGTCGGGTTGGTGGCCGGCGCCGATCGGGTAGATCTTGCGTGGTCGGTTGGTCATTTCGACGTGGCAGCCCAGGACGTGGGTCACGGTGCGGGTGGCGGCGAAGGCGACCAGGCGTTCCAGGCTCGCGCGGTAGGCGGCGGCGTCGAAGGCGAAGAGGCGGCCGGGCAGCACGGTGTCTCCGGTGAGGAGGATGGCGGTCCACGGGTCGTAGAGGGTGATCGCGGCGTCGTGGTGGCCCGGGGAGCTGAGGACCTCCAGGATCCGGCCGCCGAGGTCGAAGGTGGTGACCTGGTCCGGGGTGGCGGGGTCGAGGCCGAAGAAGGACTGCACGGCCGCCGGATCGTGCGGGATCACGGTGGTGGCGCGCCGGTCGGTGAACTGGCCGTCGGCGGCCACGTGGTCGTGGTGGCCGTGTGAGTGGGCCACGATCAGTTCGTAGCCTTCGCGTGGGTGCCGTTCGAGCCACTGCGCGAGGAGCCGGTCGACCGTGGCGCGCAGCGGGAAGAGGTCGGGTGCGGCGGTGGCGCCGGTGTCCAGGAGCAGGGCCCGGTCGTTGCCGAACAGCAGGTAGAGGAAGGGGGCTTCGTAGTTCACCGACTTGCTCTGGCGCAGGATGACGGTGTGTTCGTCGTAGTGGTGTGTCTGGATCGGGGGTTCCTCGGCGCGGCGTGCCGGCGGTGCGCCGTGGATCCACCGCACGTCGAGCGAACCGGTGGTGGGGGCCGCGGTGACGAAGTCGATGGTCGAGTGGTTGGTTGAGTGGTCGGTCGGGCGGTCGGTGCTGTTGGTGCGGTCAGTGGTCGTGTCCGTCATGTTGTTCCCCCGTGTCGATGGTCGGCATCGGTGTCGCCGCCATGAAGTACCGGACGTGGCGCTGTCCGGGGTGGTGCCGGGGATCGGCGGTGGTGCCGGTCCTGGCGATGTAGGGCTCCAGGAGCGCCTTCCACTTCTCCTGGAGTTCGGCGGCCTCCTCGGCGGTGACCGTGGCGATGGCGGCCACGATGCCGGTCCGGCTGCCCGGGGTGTCGTGCTCGTCGCGCGGACGGTCGAGCGAGTCGAGGATCGCCTGCGTCTCGCGCTCCACCACGATCCGCTCGAGTTGTCGCCCCACGAGTGCGTCGCTGCCGGCCGTGACCCGGATCGTGGGGCGCGGATCGATGACCTGCCAGGTCCGCTCGCGTCGGTCGCGGGCGGGCCCGGCGTCCTCCACGAGGCCGTACTTCGCCAGCTGGCGCAGGTGGAAGGAGCAGTTCGCCTGCCCGACGCCGAGGATGCGTCCGCACTGGGCGGCCGTCGCGGGGCCGGCCCTGGCCAGCAGCTCCAGCAGGTCGAGCCGTAGTGGATGGGCCAGGGCCCTGATCGCCCTGGGGTCACTGATCTGCATATCCCAAAGCATACTTTGGGATATGCAGATGTCAAACAGTTCTTTGGCTTCTCTCTCGGGGTCCACCAGTGGGTGGTGTGTGGGTGGTTCGCGTTCGTGTGGTGGGGCCGGTCGGCGGGCTGGTGGTTTCGGTGGGCTGGTGGTTGACGGGTTGGCCGAGCGGGGCGGGGTCGCGTTGGGGCCGTGCCCGGCGACGGGGGTGGCTTCGGGCGGGGGGGGGGGGGGGGGAGGGGGGGGGGGGGGGGGGGGCGAGCCGGTGGGCGGTGGCGGCGGGGGGTGTGTCGGTGTGGCGGGGGTCGGTTCGGTCCCAGTCGACTGGGACCGGTGACGCACTGTCACCGGTCGGTGGTGGATGGCCGGGGCCGGTTGCCCGCGTCCGTGGGACTGCCGGTGGGCGACTGTGGTGGGGGTGCGTGGCGGCGGTCCTGTGGCGGTGAGGTGCTCCGGGTGTGCCGTCCGCGGGAGCCGGGCGGTTCGTGGGTGTCGGCTTCACTCGTGGGTGTCGGCTGCGCAGGACGGTGCCGCAGGGCCCTGAGTGGGCCCGGTGTCCCCGTCCGTGTTGCCCCGTTCCGGTGAAGTCTGGCCGTTCGCGGTGAAGTTCGCCCACGTCGCTTCTAGGCTCTGGGCCGGTTCCACCATCCTTCCACCGAACGGGAGAGCGACATGGCTGAGCAGGCCGACCTCATCCTCCACGGCGGCGACGTCGTCACGCTCGCGGAACACGGCGGCGAACGGGGCGAGGCGGTGGCCGTCAAGGACGGCACCATCGTCTTCGTCGGGCCCGAGCAGGAGGCGTTGGAACGCTGGCGCGGCCCGCGCACCGTCGTGCGGGATCTGAAGGGCCGCGCCCTGTTGCCCGGGTTCATCGACGCGCACGGGCACCTCGGCGGCATCGGCCTGCAGGCCGTCATCGCCAACCTGCTCGCCGACCCGGACGGCGACGTCACCGGCCTCGCCTCGCTGAAGGACAAGCTGCGTTCCTGGGCCGTGGGTCCGGTGGGTGCGGACTCCGATTGGATCATCGGTTTCGGGTACGACGACGCGATGCTCGCCGAGCGCCGGCACCCCACCCGCGACGACCTCGACGAGGTGTCCACGCACCGTCCGGTGCTCGCCATCCACCAGTCCTTCCACCTCGGTGCGGTGAACAGCCTCGGCCTCAAGCGGCTCGGCCACTCGGCCGCCACACCCGACCCCGAGGGCGGGGTGATCCGGCGGCGCGAACTGGCCGTCGCGCCCTCCTACGGCGAGCCCGACGGCGTGTTGGAGGAGAAGGCGTTCACCCCGGCCTCGGACCTGGCGTTGGTGGGGCTCCCGCAACGGGAACTGCTGATGCTGTTCGCGACGGGCGCGGCCATGGCGGCGAGTTTCGGCTTCACCACCGTGCAGGAGGGCGGCACCACTCTCGCCAACCTCAAGGCGCTGCGGGACACGGCCGCCGCCGTGCCGCTGCCGGTGGACGTGGTCGCGTACGTGAAGGCCGAGGAGGTGACCGCCTCCACGCTCGACGACCCGATCGAGGTGAGCGACGAGTACGTGGACGGCGTGCGCGCGGCCGGCGTGAAGCTGGTCCTGGACGGCTCGCCGCAGGGGCGCACCGCGTGGCTCACCGAGCCGTACCTGACGCCGCCGCCCGGACAGCCCGAGGGCTACCGCGGGTACCCGGCGGTGCCGCACGACGCGGTGGTGGCCCAGCAGATCGCCACGGCGGTCGAGCACGGCTGGCAGGTCCTGGCCCACGTCAACGGCGACGCGGCGATCGACCAGTTCCTCAAGGCGGTCGAGGCCGCCGGGCCGGGGCGGCGTCCGACGGTGGCGATCCACGCGCAGACCGCCCGCCAGGACCAGATCGAGGCGTTCGCCCGGCTGGGCATCCTGCCGTCCTTCTTCTCGATGCACACCTACTACTGGGGCGACTGGTACCGCGAGACCGTCCTGGGCGAGAGGCGGGCGCAGAGCATCTCCCCGGCCCGCTGGGCACTGGACAGGGGCCTGCGTCCCACCTCGCACCACGACGCCCCGGTGGCGCTGCCGAACTCGATCGCCGTGCTGTCCAGCCAGGTGACCCGCCGCACCCGCAACGGCCACGTCCTCGGCCCCGACCAGCGGGTCTCCGCCCTGGAGGCGGTCCGCGCGATCACCATCAACGCCGCCCACCAGTACGGCGAGCAGGACCGCAAGGGCAGTATCGAGGTCGGCAAGACCGCGGACCTGGTGATCCTCAGCGCGAACCCGCTGACGCTCGACCCCGAGCGGATCCGCGACATCAAGGTGATCGAGACCATCAAGGCCGGCACCACCGTCCACCCGCCCGCACCCACCGTCCGGGCCCACGGAACCCTCTGGAGCGCACCCACCCCGCAGTGGGGCTGCTCCTGCTGAACCGGCGCGCCCCTGAACCGGCGCGCCCCTGCCCCACCACCCCCTGCCCCACCACCCCCTGAACCGGCGCGCCCCTGCCCCACCACCCCCTGCCCCACCACCCCCTGAACCGGCGCGCCCCTGCCCCACCACCCCCTGCCCCACCACCCCCTGAACCGGCGCGCCCCTGCCCCTCCACCTCCTGCCCCACCACCCCCTGAAC
>NZ_BAAALF010000312.1:0-5674 GCF_039528135.1 Kitasatospora nipponensis
TCGGCCGGCCGCTCGCCGCCGGCCCCGGCGGCACCGGCGGCCAGCGCCGCCCGCTCACGCAGCTCCTCGGAGGCGTACGGCGCCAGCGCGAGGGCGGCGTCCCTGATCTCGATCACCAGGCGGTGCAGCCGCACCCGGGGCCCGCGGCCCAGCCGGGCGGTCAGCACCACCTCGGGCACCGCGCCGGTCAGCGCGGTCCACAGCGGGCCGAGCAGGCGGGCGGTGCGCCAGGCCCGCAGGCCGGCCCAGGCCGCCCCCAGCAGCGGCACGCAGCTGCCCAGCAGGACCAGCGCGATGGCGGTCCACTCGATGCCGTACAGCAGGCCGGCGCTCATGAACATCGGCCGCTCGAACAGCTGCAGCAGCACCTGGCAGACCCGCAGCACCGAGTAGCAGAAGCCCGCCGCCGTCCCCAGGCCCAGCACCCACAACCCGGTCCGCAGCCAGCCGCCGGCGGCCCGCGGCGCGTAGGTCCCGAAGAGCCAGCAGCTCACGGCCATCGCGGCGCCCAGGTAGCCGGCCACGATCAGCGCGTACACCGCCGCCGGGACCGAGCCCGGGTAGGCCTGGTAGAAGTCGACCACCTCGACGGACTGGTGGATCAGCGCGAAGCAGACCACCAGGCCCAGCTGCGAGGCCAGCAGGACCGCCAGGTGCGGGCGGCGCAGCCGCGCGGCGAGCCCGGGACGCGCGCTGTCGGCGACGAAGGTGAGCACCGCGCTGTTGGCGACCAGCCCGATCGCGTGCTTGACCGGGACCACCAGGTTGTGGATCCCGCTGGTGGCGTCGATCCAGCCGGTGACGGCCGGCAGCCCCAGGGTGACCAGGGTGGTCACGCAGGCGAAGGCGGTCCAGAGCGAGCGCTGGCGCGGGTTGCGGACCGCGGCGGGCAGCCGCCAGACCGTCAGCAGCCAGAGCACGCCCAGGATCGCCAGGTGGACGGGGCTCAGCTGGGTGCCGGGGGCCAGCGCGCCCGGCGGCGGGGTCGTGGCCGGCGACTGCGCGAGCAGCGGGTGGGCGGTGATGGCGAGCAGGTCCCTCATGCGCGGCGTCCCGGGTGCCCGAAGGCGTCGTTGAGGCGGGTCAGCACCTCGGCCGAGTGCGGCAGGGCGGAGTGCGGCGAGGTGGGGTCGGTCTCGGCGCCGGCGCGGGTGGCGCGCTCCAGGATGAGGGTCGCCATCGACTCGGCGTCGGCCTCCTGGCGGCTGCTGTAGCCGTTGCGGGCGAGCAGGGCGAGTACCCGGTCGGTGGACAGGCCCAGCTCCAGGTCGGCCGCCTGCCGGGCGGCGTCCTCGGCGGCCCGCTCGGCCGCCCGCTCCGCGGCGCGCTCGGCCAGGGCCAGGTGGCCGGCCTGGTCGGGCAGCGCGTCGCCCTCCGGCGCGACGTGCTCCAGCAGCATGTGCGAGATCTCGTGCAGCACGATCTGGGTCTTCAGGATCGGTGCGGCACCGGCCTCGTAGAAGACCAGGTCGGCGGTGTCCAGGCCGACCCAGAGCCCACAGGGCAGGTCCGCCCCCGCGGCGTTCTCCAGCGGGACCAGGTGCAGCGGGCGGCCGCGCCGGCGGGCGATGCCGGCGCAGAACTCCTCGAGCTGGAACGGCTGCGGCACCGCGAGCCCCTCGACCAGGGCGGCGAAGTCGGTGCGGGGCTGCCTGCGCCACTTCATGGCCGCCCTGCCCTCTCCCTGTGCCACGCGGCCGGCCATCGGGAGCCGGACGATCGAGCCAGTAGCTTAAACGCTGGGTCGAGGGGTGGTCACGTGGGGTGGCGTGCAGGTGCGGTGTCCTCCGCGTACCGGCTCCTTCACCCGCGACCGGCCGGCACCGCGGCACTACTCCCGGCGGCGCTCGCGCTTGGCGCGGTTCACGTCGGGCAGGCCCTCGACGGCCCGGACCTGGTCGACGATCGCCCGCAGCCCCTTGAGCGCGCGCGGCGAGAGCCCGGCGAGGCGGAAGGCCACCGCGCGGATGTTGCTGTCGGCGAGCACGTCGGCCAGCTCGTCCCCGGGGGCGGGGGCGGCGGCGGGGGCCCCGGGCGGCGCCCCGGCGGCGTCCCCGGGCGCGGGTGCGGCGGCGCCGGCCTCGGTCCCGGCCGGCGGCCGGCCGGCCGCCGCGGCCGCCTTGAGCTCGCTCAGCCGGGCGTCCACCCGCTCCGCCACCGTGTCGTCGAGGAAGTACCCCGTGGGGACCCCGAAGAAGGCCGCCACGGCCTCCAGGGTCTTCACCGTGGGGTTGGTCTTGGTGCCCGTGCGGATCTGCTGCAGGGTGCCGTGCGAGACCGTCGGGTCGCCCTCGCCGGCCCGCTCGCGGATCGCCTGCGCCACCTCGTGGTAGCTGAACGGTCCGCGGCCGGCGGGGTGGATCTCCCGGAAGAGGTGGTCGAGCCGCTCGGCGATGGTGCGCCGGCGGGCCGGGGGTTGGACGCCCGTCGTCATCGACACACTCCTTGTTCGCGTGGTGCTGGTCGCAGGCTCTCCGCCGTGCTCCCCGGGGGTCGGGGTGAGGTGGCCCAGTATCTATCGAAATAGATGACGAACGCGAGGAAACTACGGATTTGCTCCTTCGCGCTTACCGGTTGACAGCCCCGGGAGGGTGCAGCGTATGTTTCCATGCATGGCCGTCCAACAAAATAGACGGCACGGCACGGCGCACGGTCACACGGGGGTTGACCGTGCGCCGTCATTTTCTTCCGGCGACCCCGTCCCCTCCGGGACGGGCACCACCACGGGCGGGGGCACCTGCGAGGATGGCCGGGTGACCCAGTCAGCCGCACCCACCCGCCTGATCGCCACCGACCTCGACGGCACGCTGCTCGGCGCCGGTGGGACGGTCTCCGACCGGACGGCTGCCGCCCTGGCCGCCGCCGAGCGCGCCGGCATCCAGGTGGTCTTCGTCACCGGGCGCCCGCCGCGCTGGATGCAGCGGCTGGCCGAGCACATCGGCGGCCACGGGGTGGCGATCTGCTCCAACGGCGGCGCGGTCCTCGACGTCCACGGCGACCGGCTGCTGGAGACCTTCCCGCTGCCCGTCGCGGACGCCCTGGCGGTCGTGCGGGTGCTGCGCGACCGGCTGCCGGGAACCGCCTTCGCCTTCGAGTTCCCCGGCGGCTTCGCCCGCGAGCCGCAGTACCAGGTGCGGATGTGGGGCGACGACGAGGCGCACCAGGTGGCCTCCGCCGAGAAGCTGCTCGGCTGCGACCGGCACCTCGGCGCCGGCGACCTGCCGCCGCAGGGCGCCGCCGACCCGCGGCAGCAGCCGCCCGGCTGCGCGGTCGCCAGCTACAAGCTGCTCGCCCAGCACCCCGAACTGGACCCGGACGCCTTCCTCGCCGAGGCCAGGGCGGCCGTCGGCGACACCGCCGAGATCACCCGCTCCAGCTCGATCGCGCTGCTGGAGATCAGCGCGCGCGGCGTCACCAAGGCCAGCACGCTGGCCCGTTGGTGCGCCGAGCACGGGATCGACCGCAGCGCGGTGGTGGCCTTCGGCGACATGCCCAACGACCTGGAGATGCTGGCCTGGGCCGGCACCTCCTACGCGGTCGCCAACGCGCACCCCGCGGTGCTGGCCGCGGTCGCCCGGCACACGGTCAGCAACGAGGAGGACGGCGTGGCCCGGGTGATCGAGGAACTGCTCACCCGGGCCACGCCGTCACCCTGACGCCGTCCGTCTGCCGTCGCCGATCCGACGGACCGTCACCTCGCCTAGCCGAAACGGCCGTTGACGTAGTCGGCGGTGCGCTGGTCGACCGGATCGGTGAAGATCTGCGCGGTCGGGCCCGCCTCGACGATCCGCCCGGGGGTGTCGTGGGTGGCCAGGAAGAACGCGCAGGACTGTGAAACCCGCTGCGCCTGCTGCATGTTGTGGGTCACGATGACGATGGTCAGCCGCCCGCGCAGCTCGGCGATGGTCTCCTCCACCCGGCGGGTCGAGGTCGGGTCCAGCGCCGAACAGGGCTCGTCCATCAGCAGGATGTCCGGCTCGACGGCCAATGACCGGGCGATGCACAGGCGTTGCTGCTGGCCGCCGGAGAGCGCGCCGCCGGGGGTGCCCAGCCGGCTGCTGACCTCGTTCCACAGCCCGGCCCGGCGCAGGCTGTCCTCGACCAGGTGGTCGCGGTGCTCCCTGGAGACCTTGATGCCGGCCAGCTTCAGCCCGCTGGCGACGTTGTCGGCGATCGACATGCCGGGGAACGGGTTCGGCCGCTGGAAGACCATGCCGATCCGGCGGCGCACCTCGGCGGGGCGCCGGCCGTGCGCGTAGACGTCCTCGCCGTCCAGCAGCACCTCGCCGGCCAGCGCCGCCCCGCGCACCATCTCGTGCATCCGGTTGAGGATCCGCAGGTAGGTCGACTTGCCGCAGCCCGACGGTCCGATCAGCGCGGTGACGTCGCCGGCCGCCATGGTGAGCGAGACCCGCTCCAGGACCTTGTGCGCGCCGAACCAGGCGGAGATGTCGCGGCTCTCCAGCCCGGAGAGCCGGGCCGGCTGCGCCTCGGTGCTCCGCTGGGGGACGGTGGTGGTCATCGGACGTTCCTTCCGAGCAGTGGCGTCACGTCGGATCTGTCGCGCGACATGTCAGTAGAGGTTCGGCAGGAGGGCGGCGGCGTTCTCGTAGCAGGCCCAGAGCAGCGCGGCGAGCACCGGCGTGCCGGCCAGGTAGGCCGCCCGCCGGTGCCAGCGGCGGGCGGCGAGGGTGACCAGGGCCACCGCCCCCAGCAGCGCGGCCGACCAGAGCTGCAGGACGCTCAGCGCCCCGGTGTCCTGCGCCAGCGCGCGGTCCGCGGGCAACTGGGCGGGGCGGCCGAGCGGGTTGGGCTGCGGCTCGTCGTCCAGCCGGGCCCCGACCAGCACCGTGCCGGTGGGCAGCAGGCCCGCGCCGCTGGTGGTCAGCACCAGCCGGGCCGCCGCCGGGTCGCGCACCGGGTGCGTGCCGTCGCCGTAGACGTTGACGGTGTAGCTGAAGCGGCCCTGCGCGGTGGTGGCGACGATCTTGTCGCCGACCCGCAGTTCGGAGAGCCGGCTGAACGGCGCGCCGAAGAACGTGCCGCGCCCGAAGAGCACGGCGGTGCCGATCTGGCCGGGCAGTGCGGTGTCCCGGCGGTGGCCGGGGCCGCGCATCAGGTCGCGGCCGCTGGTCCCCTCGACCACCACCATGCCCCGCACGCCGATCGCCGGAATGTCGATCAGCGCCACCGGGTCGCCGTCGGGGGCCGCGCCGGTGGGCGCGACCGCGTTGGCGAGCTCGTTGCGGAAGGTCCGGTAGGAGAGCGACTGGTAGTGCATCTCCTGGAGCGGGGCGAGGGCCGCAAGGTAGAGGGCGAAGCCCAGCAGCAGGCCGGAGAGCAGGGTCGCCGCCCAGCCCGCCTGGAGCACCCGGCGCCGGCGCGCCGACACCTCGCTCCCGGCACCCGCCGCGGCGGCGGGTGAGGCGGGTGCCGCCGCGGTGGGTGAGGCGGCGGGCGTCCGCGACGGTCCGGGCGCGGGTGCCGGCAGCGCCGCGACGGCGGTCACGGGCGGGGCCATGTCCGGGTCGATCGGGGGCAGTTGGAGGGTGTCGGCGATCGAGGAGTCCGGCGCGGAGCGGGACTTGTCCAGGTCCACCGGGCCGGTCATCGCGGACCCCCCGAGGCGTCGGTGCCGGCCGGGCCGCACCGGGGCCGCCCGGCCGCCCGCCGA
>NZ_BAAALF010000313.1:0-5612 GCF_039528135.1 Kitasatospora nipponensis
TCCGCGTCAAGCCCCGCCTCGCCCCCTCCGGCGACACCCTCGGCTACTCCGTCGCCCTGCCTGGCGACCGCAACCGCGACGATCAGCCCATCTGGTTCTCCGGCTCCACACTCGCCCCCGACCTCTCGCTCCCCAAGATCCGCCAGCGCCTCGCCACCGGACCCATCGACCAGGCCGCCACGAATCTCGCTGCCGACACCACCGGCACCAACACCCGCTGGTCACCGCCCGCCATGGCTCGCCGCCACGCGACCCGGCTCGCCGAGCGGGCAGCCGTCGACCTCGACACCGGTGGCGACGACGCAGTAGCCCAGCTCGTGGGCGTCGGCGAACTCCTCGACGCCGTCGTCCAGACCTCACCGGCCGCCACCCGAGACGAACTGCGCGCCGCCGCACGCGCCTACGAGCGCGCCACCCGCAGCCACGTCAGCGCCGAGCGAGCCGACAACCGAGCCCTGCGCTCAGCCGCCCGGGGCATCATCCAGGCCGGCGGCGCGCTCGGCCGAGGCGAGGACGGCGGCGCCACGGCGATGCTGCTGTCCACCCTGCTCCTGGCCGCCCTGGCAGCATCCCGCTGGCACTCCGCCCGAGGACACGCCCAGCAGGCCGCCGCCTCCCGCAACGCCGCCGAACACCTGCACACCGCCTACCGCCAGGCCGCCACTACGCCGATGAAGACCATGCACGAGCAGGGGCGAGCACTGCCCGAACCCGATCGCCGCCGCCTCGACGCCACCATCCGCGCCGCTCTGCCCGCAACCGAAGGCCGGCCTGCCCGAGAAGAGCCCTGGGACGCACTTGCCGCCACCCTCGCCCAAGCCGAGCAGGCGGGCCACGACCCGGATGAACTCCTGCAGGAGGCCATCGCACAGCGGGAGTTGGGAATAGCCCAGGACGTCAACGACGTATTCGTCTGGCGACTGCGCCGCCTGGCCAACCTCCCGGCCCACCCGGATTCGCCCGGCAACCCCAGCGGAGCGACCGGCCGCTATAGGCCCGCAACCAACCGGGCCACCACCCCGTCCACCCCAGCCGCGACCGCGCCGCGCACCCGCGCGCCTCGCCGCTGACCCCCGGTCCGGCAGACCGGCCGCTGGCGCGCCGGACCGGGCAAAGCCCTGGACAACCAGTTTCACCAGCCGCTACTGATGAACCGAAGGCACTCGACGGGGAGAACACGCTCGTGACCAGACCTACCAACCACCGCACGAAGCCGGCATCGACACCCTTGACGACCGCACCTGCCAGCGACCCGCTGCTCCAGTTGCAGAACGAGACCGAGCCCCCGAGCGGTCCGGGAGCCACCCGCTGCCTCAACCACCCAGACGAGCTCGCCCTGCGCGGCATCCCGGTCATCTGCTCGGCCTGCAAGGCCCGCCGCGACTGGCTGCTGATCAACCAGGGCCGCAACGTCTACATCCGCTGCCGCTGCGCGAACGAGTGGCTGGAGCCGGAGGTCACCCGGGCCGACTTCGACGCGATGGTCAACGGCCAGTGGACCAACTACCCCACCCTCGACGCCGCCATCACAGACACGGGATTCGACGGCTCCTTCGGCGGGATGTATCTCGCCTAATGCGCGATGTTGCATTGGATGCAACATGAGTGGAGCGGTGCGCCACCTCGCACCGGAACAGTCCTGGGCATCGTGACCCCGTCGTGCTCGACACGCTCATCCATGAAGCCGTGGACGTGCTGATGCGCTGCTGACCCCACTCGACTGGCCGGCCGCGCGGCCGCCACCCGTCCGGTGCTGTCCGGCCCCGGCGGCGGGGGAGGCCGTAGCGGCCCCCTCTGCTGTGACAGGGGCCTCTCTTTTGAATCTTGTCGGATCAGGGCCCGCCACCTGGCGGTGCCGCCAGCCATCGGGCTGGCCTCAGAAAAGGAACGCGGCCAGGGCTCCAGTGATTACGGCGGCCAGGGTGAGGACGGCGGCGAAGGTGGCGGCGCCACGAGTCAATGCGGACGCGTAGGTAGCTCCGTCGATACGGGCCAGTACGCCTGCCGCCGCGGCAGCCAGCAGCGCGAACACCACGACTAGGGCGAGGGAAAGCAGTACGACAGCGACTCGGTTCACGACAGTCTCCTGTGAAAGGAAGGGACCTTGACGTGACCGACGGTCGCGGACTTGGTGTTCACCATGGTTTGGCTGGACGATGATGAACACTGTTGGACACCCGGTGAGGGGGCTTGGTGAGCGGAGCTGACGAACGGGCAGCAGCGCGAGCTGAACTACGCGACCGGTTGGAGGCTGGCCTGGCCCGTGTACGGCTAACGAAGACTCAGCTTGCCAACCGAGCTGGTCTGAGCCGCACCACCGTGCATTCTGCCTTCCAGGTCGCTGGCCCTGTTCCGACGGCAGCGACCGTTGCGAGACTCGCCCGGGCGCTACACCTGCCGGAAGACGAGCTGCTGAGGCTGCGACGGGCCGCAGCAGGCGAAACGGGTCACGAGCGCACCGCGGGAGATGCACTGGGCAAGCCGATCGCGGAATGGGACCCGCACGACCTTGAGGTCCATCCTGCCGGCACACCTTCGGCAATCAACAGCGCCAATGCCCGCACCCGTCTGGTACTACCTGGCTATGTCAAGCGCGAGCACGACCGGATCCTGGCTGAGGCGGTTCGCGATGCCGAGCAGGGCCAGAGCCGGATCGTGGCACTGGTCGGATCATCGTCCACGGGCAAGACGCGGGCCTGTTGGGAGGCAGTGCAGCCGCTAGCGAAGAAGGGATGGCGACTGTGGCACCCCAACGATCCAACCCGGGCCGAGGCCGCGCTCGCCGACCTCGAACGCGTCCAGTCCCGTACCGTGGTGTGGCTCAACGAGGCTCAGCACTACCTCGGCGACCACCAGAACGGCGAGCACATTGCCGCAGCCGTCAACAGCCTCCTCACCGACGCCAACCGCGCTCCGATCCTCGTCCTGGGCACCCTCTGGCCAAACTTCGCCGATCAATACGCGAACCTGCCCAGCCCGGGCTCGGCTGACCCACACAGCCGAACCCGCGAGCTCCTCGCCGGCCGTGTCTACACCATCCAAGAAGCCTTCGACAGCAAAGCGCTACGGGAAGCCGACAAGCTAGCCCAGGCCGGAGATCAGCTGCTCTCCGATGCCCTGACCCGCGCCCGCACGGATGGACGCATTACCCAGGACCTAGCCGGCGCCCCCGAACTCCTCCGCCGCTACGAACACGCAACCCCAGCGGCCCGAGCCATGCTGGAAGCAGCGATGGACGCCCGCCGCCTCGGCGTCGGCCTCCACCTGCCACAGGCCTTCCTCACCAATGCCGCCACCGACTATCTCACCGACCACGACTGGGACCAGCTCACCGAAGACTGGGCCGAGGCCGCCTTCGCCGACCTCGCCCGCGACGTCCACGGCAAACAAGCGCCGCTGCGCCGCACTGCCCCCCGCCCTCGACGTCGGCCTCCGATCGGTCCCGAGCTCCGAGTCGCACCCGATAAGGGGTCAGTTCTTCGGCTCGCCGACTACCTTGAAGACCACGGACGCACCACTCGCAAGCTGCTGTGCCCACCCGCATCCTTCTGGCAGTCCGCCTGTGCCCACCTCACTCAACCCGAGGATCTCAGCAACCTCGCCGACGCCGCTAGCTTGAGACACCGTAAGCAGTGGGCCTACCACCTCACTCAGCGAGCCGCCGATTTCGGCCACCCCATCGCCCTGGCCATTCTTGGACAGGCACGGTTGAAGGCCGGAGACCGCGAGGGCGCCGAGGTTCTCTACCGGCAAGCCGCTGAATCTGGTGATGGCCGCACCCTGACCTTTCTAGCCTGGACAAGCGAGGAGGTTGGAGACCGTGCATTCGCCAACGATTTCGCACGCCGGGCAGCCCAGGCGGGTGATCCTGACGTCCTGTTCCTCCTGGCAAACAGACGGGCGGAGAGCGGGGATAAGGAGGGTGCCGAAACTCTCCTACAACTGGCCGCCAACACCGGCCACCCGGTCGACCTAACCCTCCAGGCAGCGATGTATGCGACGATCGGTGACAGGGAGAGTGCAGAAGCACTCTTCCGCCGGGCCGCCGACGCTGGCGATGCCTCCGCCCTGACCTCACTGGCGCGCTTGCGGGAGCGGGCTGGGGATCAGGACGGTGCTGAAGCTCTCATCCGCCAGGCCGTCGACGCTGGTGACGATCGCGCTCTTGCTGATCTGGGTCGAGCACGGCAGCAGGCCGGAGACCGTGAAGGAGCGGAGGCCCTCTTCCGTCGAGCTGCCGACGCTGGCGATGGGTTCGCCCTGGCAGAGCTGGTACGGCTGCGAGTCGAGGCCGGGGCCTGGGAAGCGGCTGTTGCCCTTGCGTACCAGGCTGCCGATTCCGGCTACATGTTCGTCCTATACATCCTGTTGGAGGCACGGGAGAAAGCCGGGGATAGGGAGCACGCCGAAGCCATCGCCCAGTCAGCCGGTGCTGGCCACTCGGACGCTCTAGCCTTCCTCGCGGGGCTACGGGAACAGGCCGGGGATCGGGAGGGTGCTGAAGCTCTCTTCATTCAGGCCGCCGACGCCGGCGGTGGGTTCCATGACCCTAGAATCCAGGATCGGTGGCCCTTTGGACTCGACCCTGACGGCTTGCCTACTCCCCCTTGGCCCTAGAAGGCTTGTCAGGGTTGCCTAGTAGCATCCATGCCTCAGCGGCCAAGGGGGCAGACAGTGGGAATTGACCGGAATTGGGACCGATGCCTGTATTGCGGCAGGCCAGTGAGGCTCACCGGAGACAGGGCTGAGGGCTCCCAATACAGCCTGGCTGGCGGTTGGCTGGGCACGGTTCACGATGTTGCTGCCCGCTGCGGCACGTGGTTTGTTCCAGCTGAGAAGCGGTTCATACCGGCCAACGAGGTGCGGTACGAACGTGTGTACCGGCCGGATGGAAGTTGGCGAATGGTCGAGGCAGTTGGTGCTTTGGAGCCGATGTCGTTACGCGCCTTGCGCTCAGCGTCTGACTTCGATTGTGCGGTCATCACTGCAGGAGGTGACGCGACCCTGTGCCGCGATGACGATCTGTGGATGCGCGCTCGCCCAGGCAAGCCCCGCGAGTTCCTCCCACTAACCATCAGGTCGTTCGAGGATGTCTGTAGTCTCGACCATACCCAGTTCGAGCACCTGATCGCGGATCTGCTGTATCTGGCGGGCTGCAGCATCGTGCAGGAGAACGGTAAGCCCAATGACCGCGGCGCGGACGTGATCGCTGTGACTGCGACCGGTCGGAGGCTCGTCGTGCAGTGCAAGCGTTGGGCGAGCAAGGTGAGCTTCTCCGAGCTGGCTAAGGTGGGTGGGACGGCTCGGCAACTCCACATGGCCGATGACGTGTGGGTAGTTGCCCTTACAGGTTTCACGGACCCCGCATGGGACTACGCGGAGGCGGCGGCTATCACCTTGGTGGACGGGCCCGACCTCGAGCGCTGGCTGCACGGCAAGGTGCCCGCCTCGCTCGTTGGCTGAGAATGATTAGCCGTCTTTCAGAATGCGGTCGGCGGCTTGATTTCGCTGGTCAGGCATGGCGTGGATAGTTCTGCGACAGAGATAGCGAAGACCTAACGCCACCTTCGAGACCACCGCCCCCACTTGGCAGGCATTCGACGCCGCGAAAC
>NZ_BAAALF010000314.1:0-5530 GCF_039528135.1 Kitasatospora nipponensis
GCGTTCGTTTCGTTCTTCATTCAGCTTATCAGACCCGCTCTTCGGCGCTTTCCGATCCGCTTTCCTGCTTTTCGCTTCCGGCCTTTCGGCTTTCCGCTGTCCCAGACTCTAGCAGGCTTTCTGTCGAGCGATTTTCACACTCATCAGACTTACTACTCGCCCCGAAGGGCGGGCCGGGCAACTCGGAGAACACTACGCGGCGCCCGCCCCGACAGCAAATCGTCCCGCCCCGGGAGTCCGGGACGGGACGATCCGCTCGTGGAGCGGGCCCTCAGAGAGCCTCAGCGGGCCTCAGCGGCACTGCGGGGGCGTGCTCAGCCCTCGCGGCCCATCTCCTGCGCGATCGCGGCGGCGAAGGCGTCGATGTCCGCCTCGGTGGTGTCGAACGCCGCCATCCAGCGCACCTCGCCGGTGTGCTCGTCCCAGAAGTAGAAGCGGTACTGCTTCTGCAGCCGCTCGCTGACCTCGCGCGGGAGCAGCGCGAAGACGGCGTTGGCCTGCACCGGGCGGACCACGGTCACCCCCGGGATCTGCCGGACGGCCGTCTCCAGGCGCTGGGCCATCGCGTTGGCGTGGCCGGCGTTGCGCAGCCAGAGGTCACCCGCCAGCAGGGCCTCGAACTGCACCGAGACGAAGCGCATCTTCGACGCGAGCTGCATCGACATCTTGCGCAGGTACTTGATGTTCCGGACCTTCTCCGGGTTCAGCACCACCACGACCTCGCCGGCCAGCAGGCCGTTCTTGGTCCCGCCGAAGGAGAGCACGTCCACCCCGGCGTCCGTGGTGAACTCGCGGAACGGGCGACCGAGCGAGGCGGCGGCGTTGGCGAGGCGCGAGCCGTCCATGTGGACGAGCATCCCGCGCTCGTGCGCGTGGTCGCAGATCGCCTTGACCTCCTCCACCGTGTAGAGGGTGCCGAGCTCGGTGCTCTGGGTGATCGAGACGGCGAGCGGCTGCGCGCGGTGCTCGTCGTCCCAGCCCCAGGCCTGCTGGTCGATCAGCTCGGGGGTGAGCTTGCCGTCCGGGGTCGGCACGGTGTGGATCTTGATGCCGGCGATCTTCTCCGGCGCTCCGCACTCGTCGACGTTGATGTGCGCGCTCGCGGCCGCCACCACGGCGCCCCAGCGCGGCAGCAGGGCCTGCAGCGCGACGACGTTGGCGCCGGTGCCGTTGAAGACCGGGTAGGCCTCGGCCCGGTCGCCGAAGTGCGCCTGGAAGACGTCCTGCAGGTGCTCGGTGTACTGGTCCTCGCCGTACGCGACCTGGTGGCCGTCGTTGGCCAGCGCGATCGCGGCGAGGATCTCGGGGTGGACGCCGGCGTAGTTGTCGCTGGCGAACCCGCGCACGGCGGGGTCGTGGCGCCGCACGGCGTCGGTCCGAGGGGTGGGGGTCATCGGGCTGTCAGCCACAGGTGCTGTCCGTTCAGTTCTGCTGCGGGGCGGTCCCAGAGGCCCGCGAGGTGGTCGGCCAGGTCGGCGGTCTCGGTGAATCCGGTGAACTTGGCCTCCGGCTTCTCGGCCCGCATCTCGGGGCTGAGGAGGGCCTTGATCACCAGGATGACAGCCGCCGCGCTGGGGGTGCCGTCGGCGGCGGTGGTCTCCTTCACGAAGGAGTTGGCCATCGCGAGGGTCCACGCCTCGGTGGCGGCCTTGGCGGCCGCGTAGGCGGCGCCGCCGGCGGTCGGCTTGTGGGCGGCCGAGGCGGAGATCATCGCGAACCGGCCGGCCTGGCTGCGCAGCAGCGCCGGCTGGAAGGCCAGCGAGGTGTGCTGCAGGGTGCGGACCACGGTGTCGTGCAGGAAGTCCCAGTCGTCGATCCGCTGCTCGTGGAACGACTTGCTGCCGCGCCAGCCGCCGACCAGGTGCAGCAGGCCGTCGACGTGGCCGTGCTCCGCCTCCAGGTGGTCCGCCCAGTCGTGGACCTCCTGCGGGTCGAGCAGGTCGATGACCTGCCCGCTGATCTTCGCGCCGGGGACGGCGACCCTGACCGCGCTGGTCGCCGCGTCGAGGCGCTGCTGGTCGATGTCGGCGCCGATGACGGTGGCACCGGCGGCCGCCAGGCGGCGCAGCGTGGCCTGGCCGGCCGGGCCACTGGCACCGGCGACCGCGATCACCTTGTCGTCGAGGGTGTTCGTGCTCACGCGGCGACCTCCTGGATGCCGGCGCCGGTGATGCCGGTGGTGGCGGCGATGACGCCGCTGAGCTTCTTGGCGAGGGCCTCGTAGAACATGCTCAGCGGGAACTCGTCCGGGTGGACGGCGTCGCAGAGCGCCTTGTTGAGTGCCTTGCCGTTGGTGGTGTCCAGCGGGAGGGCGGCCGGTCCCTTGGCCCAGGTGGAGGCCGGGTGCGGGGTCAGGTAGCGCGAGACCAGCTCGTAGGCCGCGATCCAGTGCGCGGTCTTCGGGCGGTCGATGCCGGCCCGGTAGAGCGCCTCGATCTCGGCGCAGAGGCCGTTGGTGACCTCGGCGACCCGGTCCCAGTCGATGCTCAGGCGGTTGTCGCGCCAGCGCAGCGCGTCGTGCTGGTGCAGGTAGGCGAAGAGCAGCTGGCCGCCCATGCCGTCGTAGTTGCGCACCCGGTCGCCGCTGACCGGGAAGCGGAAGAGGCGGTCGAAGAGGATCGCGTACTGCACGTCGCGGCCCTGCTCGTAGCCCTCGGCCTCGAGTCGGACGGCCTCCTTGAAGGCGGTCAGGTCGCAGCGCAGCTCCTCCAGGCCGTACATCCAGAACGGGCTGCGCTGCTTGATCATGAACGGGTCGAAGGGCAGGTCGCCGTGGCTGTGGGTGCGGTCGTGGACCAGGTCCCAGAGCACGAAGGTCTGCTGCGAGCGGGCCTGGTCGCCGATCAGCTCGGTGGCGTCCGCGGGGATCTCCAGGCCGAGCTGGCGCACGGCGGAGGTGGAGACGGCCCGGAAGCGGGCGGCCTCGCGGTCGCAGAAGATGCCGCCCCAGGTGAAGCGCTCGGGGGCCTGGCGGACCGCGACGGTCTCCGGGAAGAGCACCGCGGAGTTGGTGTCGTAACCGGCCGTGAAGTCGGTGAAGGTGATCGGGACGAACATCGGGTTGTCGAAGCGGGTGCGCTCCAGCTCGGCCAGCCAGTCCGGCCAGACGACCTTCAGCAGCACGGCCTCCAGGTTGCGGTCCGGGTTGCCGTTCTGGGTGTACATCGGGAAGACCACCAGGTGGCTGAGCCCGTCCTGGCGGTCGGCGGCCGGCTGGAAGGCCAGCAGCGAGTCCAGGAAGTCGGGCTCGCGGTATCCCGTGTCGGCCCACTTGCGCAGGTCGTTCTGCACGGCCTCCAGGTAGGCCGCGTCGTGCGGGAAGGACGGCGCCAGCTCCTCGATGGACTCCAGCACGGTGGCGAGCAGCGGGTCGACCGTGTGCCGCTGGACGGCGGCCAGGTCGATCGAGCCGTCCTTCGACTGCAGCGGGCGCAGGGCCTCGACCGCGGTCTTGAGCCGTACCCAGGCCGGGTGGTCGGCGGCGGGGGCCGCCGGAAGGTCGGCCGCCGCAGCGAGCCTCGACGAAAGATTCTGCATGGGAGACCTGCCTCGACAGAAGTTATTGAATCAAGGACACGATAAGGACGAAAGGTTCTCCTGTTCAAGGGGGGGTAGCTGAGAAAAACTGCGCACCGTGGGGCATCCGGCCGCAAGGCTTGCGGTTTCCAGGATCCGGACGGCCCGCTGAGACGAGCCTGTCCCGCGAACCGGGTCGCCGCCAGCCGGACGGCCCGATCGGCCGTCCGGGCGGCGCCTCCCGTACCGGCGCGCGTTCCTGACGTTCCGTGGACCGCACTTCCATGCGCCCCGCGCGCGCCCTGCTGGGCGGCGGCGGCAGCGGTGATCGTGGTCGCAGGGCCGGAGCGGGCCGGTCCGGACCGGCCCGCGGCAGGTCGCGCGGATTCGGCGATCGGATCCGAAACCCACCGGTTTCCGGAGCCAAGGGGGGTCGATGCACGGACCAGCCGTCCTCAGTTGGCTGCTGGCGCTGCTCACCGCCGCGACCGGCGCCCTCTGCCTGGCCCGGCTGCGCCGCCCGCCGGCCGGGCCCACCGCCGCGGGCCACGCCGGGCACGGGCACGGCCCGGGGCGCGAGTCCGACGCCGCGGAGGCCGCGATGGGCCTGGGGAGTGCGGCGATGATCACCCTCGGCGACCGCCTCCCGCCACCGCTCTGGGCCGGACTCTTCGGCCTGCTCGCCGTCGGCTTCCTGCTGGCCGCGGCGGCCCGCGGCCCGGCCGGCCTGCGGGCGCACCGCCTGCACCACGCGGTCGGCGCGCTGGCCATGGCGTACATGGCCCTGGCGATGACCGCGGGGGTCCCGCACGCGCACCCGGGGATGGCGATGCCGATGGGGCGTCCGGCGGTCACCGGGGTCCTGCTGCTCTACTTCGGCGGCTACGCGCTCTGGGCCGGCAGCCGGCTGCTGACCGTGCCCGGGCCGGCCCTGGTGGCCGGGCCGGGCGGTACGCGGGCCACCGCGGCGCCGGGCGGCGGGCCGGCGGCGGGTTCCGGACCGGGCGCGCCCTGGCTGGGCGGGGCACTGCCCCGGGCCTGCCGGCTCGCCATGGGCGTGGGCATGTTCGCCATGCTGCTGGTGCTCTGAGGCCGGCGCCGCGGGGCCGGCCGCGTGGCGTTGGTCACTGCCCGCGCACACCGGTACCACCGCTCCCGGCGAGCGCCTAGATTGAGCCGACAGCGTTCTGTCACGCCTTCCCCGGGGGAGCCCCTGCCATGACGGCCCTGCTCGGCCTGCTGCTGCTCGGCGTGCTGTTCTCCACCGCCGGGCCGGCTCTGCTGGCCCGGGCCCGGTGGGCCGGGCGCGAACCGGTACTCGCGCTGCTGGTCTGGCAGTGCCTGGTGGTCGCGGTGCTGCTCTGCTGCCTGCTCGCCCTGCTGCTGGCCGTCGCGGCCGCGCTGCCCGGGGTCCGCGCGCTGGTCTTCACCGGCGCCCCGCACGGGGTGGAGGCGGCCTACGGTCTGGCGGGCGGCGAGGGCTGGGCACGGCTCTGTGCCGCGCTGCTGGCGCTGGGCGGGCTCTGGACGGCGCTGTCGCTGGTCCGGGAGATCCGCGCGGCCCGTGCGCTGCGCGGCCACCGGCACGCCGAGCTGGCGCACCGCGCGCCCGACCTGCCGGCCGGTGTCGGGGACCTGCCGGCCCGCCGCGAGCGCCTGGTGGTGCTGGAGAGCGGACGGCCGGACGCCTGGTCGCTGCCGGGTCCGGCCTCCCGGCTGGTGGTGACCACCGGGGCGCTGAGCCGGCTGAGCGACCGCGAGCTGGCGGCGGTGCTCAGCCACGAGCGCGGGCACGTGCGGGCCCGCCACCACTGGCTGGCGCAGTGCGCCCAGGCGCTGGCCGGCGGGTTCCCCGCCGTAGGGGTCTTCCAGGCCTTCCGTGACCAGGTCGGCGAGCTGGGCGAGCTGGCCGCGGACGACCGGGCCGCGCGCCGGCACGGCCGGCTCACCACCGCCCTGGCGATGGTCGCACTCAACGCCGGGCTCGGGGTGTTCGCGGACTGCCCGGGGCACT
>NZ_BAAALF010000315.1:0-5527 GCF_039528135.1 Kitasatospora nipponensis
GCTCGGCGAGCGCGCCCGACACCGTCGACAGCGGGCCCGCCTCGACGAACAGCACGGGCTGCCCGCCGGTCAGCCCGGCCAGCAGCCGGTCGACCCGGGCGTCCAGGTCGGGCGCCGCCGCCGGGTCCGGCTCGTTGTCGCCGGCCAGCCGCAGGGCCTCGGTGAGCGGTCGGCGGTCGTTGGCGACGTCCAGGACGTACCGGCCGGCGCCCTCGCCCACCACGTGCCGCGGCTCCAGCCCGAGCTCGCGCAGCAGCCCGTGCAGCGCGTACTGGAAGGCGAAGGCGGCGTGCCGCGGATCGTCGCCGGCCCATCCGTCGGCCCGCTCGCACCGCGTGTGGAGCAGGTCGAAGCGCGGGTGCGCCCGGCGCAGGGCGGCGGTCAGGGCGGGAGAGGCCGTGCAGCGGCCGGAGACGACCAGTGCGAGGACGGGCTCGGCGGGCGTCGGGTCGGCCGAGGGAGCGGCGTCCTCTGCGGGGGCGGGGTCCTGCGCGGGGGCGGGTGCCGACGCGGCGGCGGGCTCGGTGGCCCGGACGAGCGCTGCGGCGAGCTCCGTCCGGTCGGCGGCGCTCGCGCACCAGCGGTACGGGTAGTGCGCCCGGCCCTCGACCAGGGTGCGCGCGACGTCCGCGAGCGGCAGCGCGGGCCGCTCGGCGAGCCAGTCGCGCAGCGCGGCGAGGTTCTCGGCCAGCGAGGCGGCGCTCCGGGCGGAGACCGGGAACCAGAACCGCCCGGCCGTCGCGGCGTCGGAGGCGTCCGAAGCCTCGGAGGAGTCGGGGGTGTCGGCGGTGTCGGAGCCGGTGACGGTCGGCGCCTGCTCCAGTACCGCGTGCACGTTGGTGCCCATCACCCCGAACGAGCTGACCCCCGCCCGCCGCACCCCGCCCGCCGGCTCCCAGGGCGTCAGCTCGCGGGTGACCGTGGTCGCGGAGTGCGCGAAGTCGATCAGCGGGCTCAGCCGGGCGGCGTGCAGGTTCGCGAAGAGCTGCCCGGTGCGCAGCGCCAGCACCGCTTTGACCAGGCCGACCAGGCCGGAGACGCTCCAGGTGTGCCCGATGTTGCTCTTCACCGAGGACACCGCGCAGAAGCCCCGGCGCTCGGTGACCCCGGCGAAGGCCAGGTCGATCGCCTCGATCTCGATCGGGTCGCCCAGCCGGGTGGCGGTGCCGTGCGCCTCGATGTACGAGATCGTCGCCGGGTCGACCCCCGACTTCTCCCAGGCCCGCGCGATGACCTCCGCCTCCGCTGCGCTGTCCGGTGCGGTGAGCGTGCTGGAGCGGCCGCCCACGTTGTTGGCCGCGGTCGCCTTGATCACCGCGTGCACCGGGTCGCCGTCGCGCAGCGCCTGCGCCAGCGGCTTGAGCAGCACGGTCACCGCCGCCTCGCCCGAGCCGGTGCCGTCCGCCTCGGCCGAGAAGCAGCGGGTGCGGCCGTCCGCGGAGCGGATCCCGAGGTCGAGTGGGTCGTTCCGGCGGTCCGCGATCAGGTTCAGGTTCACGCCGCCGACCAGCGCCAACTCGGCGTCGCCGAGCACCAGGTCGTTCACCGCGTGGTGCAGCGCCAGCAGCGAGGACGAGCAGGAGGAGTCGACCATCGCCGCCGGGCCGCGCAGGCCCAGGAACCGCGCGATCCGCCCGGCGGTGGCCGCCGCGTGGTTGCCCATCACCATCATCGGCTCGCGCACGGTGGTCAGTTGGGGGTAGCGCAGCCGGGTGGCACCGACGTACACCGCCGCCCGCCGCCCGCGCAGCGCCGTCGGGTCGTAACCCGCGTTCTCGACGGCCTGGTAGGCCACCTGGAGCAGCAGTCGGTGCTCGGGGGCCATGCACTGCGCCTCGCCCTTCGAGAGCCCGAAGAACGCGTGGTCGAAGGTGTCGATGTCGTCCAGGTAGCCGCTCAGCTGGTAGTCGGCGTCCGGCGGGAGCGAGGTGCGGCGGCGCCGGTCGGCCGACAGCTCGCGCACGCTGTCCCGGCCGGTGCGCAGGTTCGCCAGGAACTCCCCGAGGTCGTCCGCCTGCGGGGCGCGGATCGCCATCCCGATGACGGCGATGTCGGCGGGGTGCCCGGTGCCCGGGGAGCCGATGTCAGAACGCATGCTCGGTGACCTCACTGTCGGAATGCGGCTGTCGCGGTTCGATGAGGCCGGCCTGGCCGGCGACGGTGGGGCGGCTGAACAGCTGGGCGACCCGGAGGGCCTGCGGGAAGCGCTCGTCCAGCAGTGCGTAGAGCCGCAGGAGCTTGAGCGAGGTGCCGCCGAGCTCGAAGAAGTCCTCGTGCAGGCCGGGCGGCGGGCCGCCCAGCACGGTGGCCCACAGCTCCCGGACCGCGCGCTCGGTCGCGGTGTGCGGCTCCTCGGGCGCGCCCGCCGCCGCGGCCTGGGCCGACAGGGGTGGCGGTTCGGGCAGTGCGGCGCGGTCCGGCTTGCCGTTCGGCGTGGTCGGGATCCGCTCGATCGGCACGAATCGGCCCGGCACCATCGCCCGCGGCAGCCGCTCGGCCAGGTGGGTCCGGAGCAGCTCGGCCAGCTCCGGCCCGCCGTCGGGCGCCACCACGTAGGCGACCAGCTGCGCCTCGCCGTGCCCGTCCGTCGCGTCCTTGCGCCCGACGACCAGCGAACCCGCCACCGAGGGATGCTGGTTGATCGCGTTCTCCACCTCGGCGGGCTGGATCCGCACGCCGCTGATCTTGAGCTGGTGGTCCCGTCGCCCGACGATCTCCAGCAGCCCGTCCGGCCGCAGCCGGCCGATGTCGCCGCTGCGGTAGAGCAGGTCCCGCTCGTCGTCGCGGTGGGGGTTGCGGAAGAACGCGGCCGCGGTGGCCGCCGGGTCGTCCAGGTAGCCGAAGGTGCGGAACGGGGTCCGGATGACGATCTCGCCCGGTTCGCCGACCCCGCAGAGCCGCCCCTCGCGCATCACCACCCCCTGGCACTGCGGCAGCGGCGAGCCGACCGGCAGCACCGGCGGCAGCGGGCCGCGCGGCACCCGGTAGGCGAACTTGGCCATCGTGGTCTCGGTGGGACCGTAGAGGTTCACCACCTCGCCGCTGTGCGGGTACCGGGCGCGGAACGCCTCGACCAGCGTGGCCTTGAGCGGTTCACCCGCCAGGAACGTCCAGCGCAGATCCGGCAGTTGCGAGCCCTCGGGCGCGTCCAGCAGCCAGCTCTGCAGCACGGTGGGCGCCGCGTGCAGCACGGTGACCCGCTCGCGTTCCAGCCAGCCGAGCACCGCCCGCCCGCCGAGCAGGTCGGCGGCTTCCGGGAGCACCAGCGTGCCGCCGCCGACCAGCGCGAGGAAGGTGTCGCGCAGCATCACGTCGAAGGAGGCGCTGGTCAGTTGGGCGCAGCGGTCGTCCGCCGTGATGCCGAACTCGGTGCTCTGCCAGCGCAGGAAGTGGCTCAGCCCGGCGTGCCGGCCGAGCACGCCGCGCGGGGTGCCGGTGGTGCCGGAGGTGAAGAAGAGGTACGCGGGGGCGTCGGCGGAGAGCGTCGGCAGAGCGGGGAGCGGGCCGGGCGGCGCTTCGGTGGCCGCCGGCAGGCCGGTGCGGGCCTCGACGCGCAGGGTCGGGCCGGTGAGGTCCTGTTGCCCGTCGCTGCGCTGCTCGCCCGGCTCGTCGCCCCGCTCGTCGCCGGGCTGGTGGGCCGGCTGGTGGGCGGGCTCGTCGGGCTCGGCTCGCACGAAGGCCTGGGGCCGGCCGATCTCCAGCAGGTGCCGGCGCCGGCCGGGCGGCAGCGCGGGGTCGAGCGGGAAGGCGGTCGCGCCACTGCGCAGCACGCCGAGCAGGGCGACCACGAAGCCGATCCCGCGCGGCCCGGTCACGCCGACCACATCGCCCGGGCCGAACCCCCGGGCGGCCAGCCGCCCCGCCACCGCCTCGCTGCGGTGCACCAGTTCGCGGTAGCTCAGGGTGTCCTCGCCCTGCGAGAGGGCGACGCGCTCGGGTGCCGCCGCGGCCCTGGCGGCGATCAGCTCGGTGACCGGCGGCTGCTCGGGCTCGTCGAGCGGCAGCGCCAGCCCGGCGTCCGGGGCGGTGAGCGCGCCATCGGAGGTTCCGGGCGGCAGCAACGAGTATCCGGCCACCGGGAGTTCGGTGGAGGCGGCGGCCTGGGAGAGGACGAACTCCAACTGGCCGAGCATCAACTGCGCGCGCTCGGTGGTGAAGAGGTCGCTCCGGTGGACCAGGGTGACCCGCAGTGCGCCGTCCTGCTCGCGGACGTAGAGGACCAGCGGGAACTTGGCCCGGGGCTCGAAGAGCTGGTCGTCGTAGTCCACCTCGACCCGCGGCATGGCAGGTCGTTCCCCGAGCCCGCTCTGGTAGTTGAGCATCACGTCGAAGATCGGCGGCCGGTCCAGGCTGCGGGCCGGGTTCAGCCGCTCCACCAGGAGCTCGAACGGCGCGTTCTGGTGCTCGTACGCTCCGCGCACCCCCTCGCTCACCCGCCGCAGCAGCTCGCCGAAGGTCGGATCCCCGGACAGGTCGGTGCGCACGACCAGGGTGTTGAGGAAGAGGCCCACCACCTCCTCCAGTTCGACCCCGGGCCGGTTCGCCACCGGGAACCCGATCACGAGGTCCTGCTGGTCGCTCAGCCGGGCGAGCAGCAGGTTCAGCGCGGCCAGCAGCACCTCGAAGGAGGTTGTGCCGGTCCGCTCGGCCAGCTCCCGCACCGCCCGGCAGGTCGCCGGCGCCAGGTCGCGCACGGCGTTGCCACTGCCGCCGTGCTCCGCAGCGGGGACGGGCGCGTCGGTCGGCAGCTCCAGCGACGGGTGGCCGGCCAACCGCTCCACCCAGTAGTCCAGATCGGCCTCAATCGCCGCCTGCCGGTCCGGATCGCGGACCGCCTCGGCGTAGTCGATGTACTGCACGGACAGCTCCGGCAGTGACCCGCTCGGCAGCGACCCGTTCAGCCGTGACCCGTTCGGCCGTGACCCGTCCGCGGGCGGTCCGGTGGGCCGGTCGCACTCCTCGGTGTAGAGCCCGGCCAGGTCGCGCATCAGCAGCCGCAGCGACCAGCCGTCGCCGGCGATGTGGTGCAGCACGAGGTGCAGCCGGTGCTCGCCCGCGCCGACCCGGAACAGCGTGACCCGCAGCGGCAGTTCCTCCTCCAGCCGGAACGGTCGCCGGTCGCCGTCCCGTACCTCGCCGCGCAGCGTGCGCGCCGCGGCGTCGGGCGCCAGACCGGTCAGGTCGCGCAGCTCGTAGGGGGTCGGCAGGTCGGAGCGCGGCGTCTGGAAGACCTGGCCCCCGGTGCTGACGAAGGTGGTGCGCAGCGCCTCGTGCCGCGCCACCAGCCGCTGGACCGCTCGCCGCAGCGCCTCGGCGTCCAGTGGCCCGGTCAACCTGGCCAGCAGACGGATGTTGTAGGCCGGGCTCTCGGGGTCGAGCATGTGCAGGAACCACATGCGCTCCTGCGCGAAGGAGAGCGGGTGGCGGTCGGCGCGCGGGCGGGCCCGCAGCGCGGGGGTGGCGGACTCCGTTCGGTCGGTGGTGGTTTGTTCGATGAGGCGGGCTTGTTCGGTGATGGTGCGGTGGT
>NZ_BAAALF010000316.1:0-5509 GCF_039528135.1 Kitasatospora nipponensis
CGCGCCGCCCGCTCGCCGCCCCGGCCACCGCCCCGCTCGCCGCACCGGTCGCGCCGGTGGCACCGGGCGAGCGCGGCTGAGCCACCATGGACCTCATGTCACCAGCACCCCTGTGGATCGCCGGCGCCGGCGGGGTCGGCCGCGGGGCGCTCGACACCGCCCCGGCGGCGAGCCGCCCGGTCGCCGGCTTCCTCGACGACCGCGCCACCGCCACCGGGTCCGACCCCGCCACCGACCCCGCCACCGGCCCCGGTGGCCTGCCGCTGCTGGCCCCGGCCGCCGTGCCGCCCGGGGCGCACTACCTGGTCGCGATCGCCGATCCGGCCGTCCGCCTGCGGCTGGCCGCCCTGCTCGAAGCACGCGGCGCGCAACCGTGCGCCCCGCTGGTGCACCCGCGCGCGATCCTGGCGCCGAGCGCCGCGCTGGCGGCGGGCTGCCTGGTGATGGGGGGCGCGTACCTCTCCTGCGACGTCCGGCTCGGAGCGCACGCCCAGGTCCACTACAACGCGACGGTCGGCCACGACAGCGTGCTGGGCGAGCGGGTGACGGTCTACCCGGGCGGCAACGTCTCCGGCGCGGTCCACCTGGCCGACGGCGCGACGGTGGGCAGCAACGCGGTGGTGCTGCAGGGCCGCACGGTCGGGGCGGACGCCTTCGTGGGCGCGGCGGCCGTGGTCACCCGCGACGTCGCGCCGGGCACGGTGGTGGTCGGCTCCCCGGCCCGCCCGCTGGCCCGGTCCGCCCGGACCTGACCCCGCCCGACCCGCCACCCGCCGGTCAGCGGCCGGTCGTCACTGAGCGCGGAACCACTGCGCGGTGCGCTCCAGGCCCGGCCGCAGCGCGACCGGCCGCACCTGCGGGAAGAGCTCCCGCAGCCGGGTGTTGTCGGCCTGCGAGTCGCGCACGTCACCGGCCCGCGGCTCGGTGTGCCGCACGGCCGGCGGGCTGCCGAGCACGACGCCGAGCTCGGCCACCAGCTCCAGCAGGGTGGTTCTGGTGCCGAAGGCCAGGTTGACCGGGTCCGGGTGGACCACCCGGCGCAGCACCGCCTCGCAGAGCACCTCGGCCACCGTGCCGACGTAGGTGAAGTCCCGGCTCTGCCCGCCGTCGCCGTGCACGGTCAGCTGCCGGCCGGCCAGCGCGGCCTCCAGGAAGGCGGGCACCACGGCCGCGTACGCGTGCCCGGCCGGCTGCAGCGGCCCGAAGACGTTGAAGAAGCGCAGCGGCAGCACGCCCAGCCCGTAGCAGTGGTGGTACGCCGCCAGGTACGCCTCGGTGGCCAGCTTGCTCACCGCGTACGGGCTCATCGGTGCGGTGCGCATGGTCTCGCGCTTGGGCAGCTCCCGGTTCGCCCCGTACACGGAGGACGACGACGCCGCCGCGACGTAGAGCCCGCCGGCCCGCCGGGCCGCCTCCAGCACCTGCAGCGTGCCGGTGGCGTTGGCGTGGTGACTGGCCAGCGGATCGGCCACCGAGCGCGGTACGGAGGGCAGGGCGGCCAGGTGCACCACGGCGTCCGCACCGCGCATCGCCTCGTCCAGCAGGTCGGCGTCGAGGATCGAGCCCTCGTGCAGGGTCACCGCCAGCCCGGTCAGGTTGGCCTTGCGGCCGGTGCTGAAGTCGTCCACCACGCGGACCTCGGTGATCTCGGGCCGCGCCAGCAGGGCGGCCGAGAGGTTGGCCCCGATGAATCCGGCCCCACCGGTGACGACCACGCGCATGACAGGGATTCCCCTCCGACGACGACGATTCTCACTGGACGGATACCACCGGTGCCGATGGTAGCCGCCCGGACACGTTCGGTGGGCCCCTTCGGGCACCTGTTCTCCTGACGGCCCGTCACATCCGGCCGTCCGCACCCGCGGACCGCCCGCCGGCGGGCGTCAGGCCTTGCGCTGGCGGTAGGTCTCCTCCGCGGCGTCCAGCACCGCCGTCAGGTCCCCGCCGGCGGTGGCGGTCAGCACCGCGGCCACCGCGCCCTCCACGAAGGGGGCGTCGGCGAACCGCACCGGGAACGGCAGTCCGTGCTCGTCCGCCGCCGCCAGCAGGGCCGCGACCGTGTGGACCGCGTCCGGCAGGTCGGCCAGCACCGCCACGCCGTGGCCCTGGTCCACCCGCCGGGCCGCCGCCGCGATCAGCAGCGCGCTGCTGCCCAGCCCGTCGTCCGGGTGGCCGCCGGTGGCCGCCACCGGCGCGGGGTCCTCGCCCTGGGCCATCGCCCGGGCCAGGTCGGCCACGTCCTCGGCCAGGTCGCGGCTCTGCGAGACCAGCACCACGCCCACCCGGCCCAGCGCGCCCGCGCGCACCGGCGACTGGCTCGGCACCCGCGCGACCGAGGGCGCCTCCCTGATCGGGATGACGTCCGCCCCCGTGCTGTCCCGTTGGCCCATCGGCTGCTCCCAGCTCTCCCCGCGCTCGCGGCTCCCGCTCCGGTCCAGCCCCAACTGTGGCAAATCGGACCCGTCGCGTCCCGCGCCCGCGCCGTAGCCGCCGCCACCAATCCGTCGCACCGCCGCCGGGTCACCTGCTGCGCCCTAGCACGGCGGACCCGGTGCGCGGGGTCGGTGCGGGCACACTGCGCCCGACCGGAGGAGTCCGCCGCGAGCACCGGTCGGGCGGGCCCCGGACCGATAGCCTGATCGCTCTGAACGACTCGGGAGGAGCAATCAGCGTGGCACACCAGACGGACACCGACGCGGCGCAACGGGGCGGGGCCGAGCAGGGCGAGGCGAGCGTTCCGCCGGCGCGCAAGCCCACGTTGGACACCACCGGGGCCGAGTGGCTCTCCGCCAAGCAGGAGGACGGTTCGCCCGGCGACGTCCAGATCGCCTTCGTGGACGGGTACATCGCGATGCGCGACGGGCGGTTCCCGGACGGCCCGGTGCTGGTCTTCACCCCGGCCGAGTGGCGCGCCTTCGTACTCGGCGCCCAGGACGGCGAGTTCGACCTGACCTGAGACGCGCCCGGAGGTCGCTCCGGGAAATGGCAGACGCCGTGCCGACCGCCCCCACGCGGTCGTGCACGGCGTCTGCTGTTTCGGCTCGGCTCGCGAGGCCGGGCCTCTCCCGCGGTTCCCCGAGAACGGTCCGGATGGGCCGTCCTCGCCGGGAGGCTGGCAGCGGGGCCACGGGGGCCCAGGCTGCCGTGCCCGGGATCCGAACGCCCCCACGCGTCGGTGTCCCGGGCATGGTCCGCGAGTGCGACGGGTCGGGGAACCCGCGAACCAGGCTTTGGGTGAATTGTCAGGGTGTGCTGTGCGGTGCAGCGGCTGAACGACGATGTGCGTTGGCTGTGATGAGCGCACGCGAATGCGCCACAGCAGACCACCCCCACGTGGAACTTGTCCACAGCAGCTGCCGTACATCCGCGACCGTAGCCCGGACGGTTGCTCAGCGTCAACATTCGTCTCGGAGCGTGGAGCTCCGGGTCGACAAGGCGACTCACGGGCGGCCGCCCGGTGCGGACCGGCCGGGCGGGTGCACGTACGATGGCGGCATGTCTTTTCTCCGCCGACGCTCCGGCACCCCAGCGGGCCCGGACTTCGACGTCCTCGCGATGGACCCGGGCGACTGGCCCGGGCTCTTCGGCGCCGCGGTGATGACCGGCCCCGACGGCTCCTGCCAGGGAATCTTCCTGCGGTACGACCTGTTCGGCGGCCGCGGCCCGGCGATGTTCATCGGCAACCTGCCGCAGGGCTCACCGGCCCGGGACACCGCCGACGGCGTGCCGTTCGAGGTCAGACAGCTGCTCGCCGCGCTGGAGAACGACGAGCCGGTGGAGCTGGTCTCCGCCGAGGACTTCCCGGTGATGCTCGGGGACGACCTGCTGATCGTGAAGAAGGTCAAGGTCAGCGAGGAGCGGGTGTTCTGCGCCCAGTTCGACCGCAGCGACCAGGTCCAGGTCACCATCGCCTCCTGGGACCGGCCGATCGCCGACGATCTCTACCAGCTGCTCAAGCCGCTGCCGGCCGATCTCTTCAACGGCTCCTGACCTGCCCGTTCACCGTGGCCACGGCGGCGCTTGACGCCGTCGATCAACCCTTCGTACAGTCACGAGCATGCCGCCCCGCCGCCCGTCGCCGACCTGCCTGCGGCCCGTGGTCAGGCGCGCCCTCTCCAGCTACCTGGACCTGGGGCGGACCGCCAGCGCGCTCTGTCGGTAGCGCCCGTCCGGCCGCGTCGTCCCCGCGGCCCCGGTCGGCCCCGGTGCCCCGCCGCCCGGGACGGCCGCCGCGCCTGCCGTTCCCGCACGCTCCCCAGCGCTGTCCAGCCGCCGCCGGCTGCGGCGCCCCCCATGCCGGCCGCCCGGAGGCAGCGCCATGAGTACCCGCACCGACGATCCCGCCGTTCCCGGCCCGTCCACCGCAACGCGATCGGCGCTGGCCACCGCCCTCGCCGGGCTGCCGCGGGTGGTCGACCTGCTGGCCGCGCGGGCCGAGGAGCACGACCGCGACGCGACCTTCCCCTACCAGGGCATCGAGGCGGTGCACGAGGCCGGCCTGCTGACCCTGACGGTCGGTCAGCGCTTCGGCGGACCGGGTGGAAGTTTGGCCGACACCGTCCGCGTGTTGGCCGAACTCGGCCGTGGGGACGCCTCGGTGGCGCTGCTCACGGCCTTCACGCTGCTGCTGCACGCCGAGCAGGCCCGCACCGGCCGTTGGCCCACGGCGGCGTACCGCAAGCTGCTCACCGAGTCCCGGCGCGGCCCGGCGCTGGTCGACACGCTCTGGGCGGAGCCGGCCGAGGGACCGCGCACGGTGGCCCAACGGGACGGCGACGGCTGGCTGCTGACGGGACGCAAGACCGGCTGCACCGGCGCGGAGGCGCTGGCCTGGATGGCGGTGGTGGCCCGGACCGACGAGGCGCAGCCGCGGACGGGAACCTTCCTGGTCCGCGGCGACAGTGCGGGGGTCGAGGTCGACCCGGGCGCCGAGCAGTTGGGCCTGCGGGCCGGCGCCGGCCACGACGTGCTGCTGCGCGCGGTCCGGGTGCCCGCCGAGGCGGCGCTGGGGCTGGCCCCCGCACCGGTCGACCCCGGGCCCGGTCCGACCGGCCCGGTGCGCACCGATCCGGCGGCGGCGATCACCGCGTCCTGGCGGGACCTGGCGCTGGCGGCCGTGCAACTCGGCGTAGCCCAGGCGGCGCGCGACTGGCTGGCCCGCTTCCTGGCCCGCCCGGTCGCGGGGGAGCCGCTCGGCGTCCCGCCGCGCCGCCAGGAGACGCTGGGCGAGCTGGAGACGGCGCTGATCGGCGCCGAGGAACTGCTGGCGGGGCTGGCCGCGCGGATCGACGCGGGGGAGGCGGGCGCCCTCGGGCGGACCGGTCCCGCGCACCTGCTGGTCAGCCGGGCGGTGGTGGAGGCGGTGCAGCGCGCGGTCGAGGTGACCGGCGCGGCGGGCCTGAGCCGGCGTCATCCGCTGGAGCGCTACCTGCGGGACGCGCTCAGCGGGCGGTCGCACTGTCCGCCGCCGGACGTGGTGCTCGCCGCCGCCGGGTGCACGGCGCTGGCC
>NZ_BAAALF010000317.1:0-5436 GCF_039528135.1 Kitasatospora nipponensis
TGCTCGCCTACGACCCGGGCATCCAGCCGAACGAGGGCGGCCTGCCCGGCCTCGCAGTCCTCAAGCAGGTAATGGGCTCGATCAATCTGTTCGGGATCATCGCCGTCGTCGGTGCGCTCGCGGTGAGCGCCGGGGTGTGGGCCTGGGGCCACCACTCCGGCGGTCACCAGGCCGAGGCCAACGGCAAGAAGGGCGTCCTGGTAAGTGCCGGCGCGGCCCTGCTGCTCGGCGCCGCAAATGGTGTGGTCGCGTTCTTCTCGACGCTGGGCACCCAGGTCCACTGATGCAGAAGCGATCCTTCACCTCTGCTTCCCGTAGCGGTGAGCCTGGCGGCGCATCTCGCATGCGCCGCCGGGCGCTGCTCGGCACCGCCGCCCTGGCTGTGCTCGTTGCCCTCGCCGGCCTGCTCGCCTACCTCACCCGCGACGGCAGGACACCCGCTAAAGCCATTCCCGTCTCAGCAAGTTCGGTGTCCCCCTCCGCCCAGCCGTCCGCCATGGCGGCTTCGTCCTCCCCCGGTGACCGAACGATCCTGTCGATCGCGCCGGCCACCCAGGATCCGATCGCGTTCGGCAAGGCAGCGGCGTCGGCGCTGTGGTCGTACGACACCCGCGCGTACGCGCAGCCTGAGTTGCTGGCCGCGCTGCACACGTGGATGACCTCGGATGCCAAGTACGCCGACACCGCATCGGTGGACGCCCTGGTGCCCTCGCCCGTGCTCTGGGGCCGGATGGCCGACAACGGCCAGTACGCGACCGCGAGCGTGAACGAGGCGCACTTCCCGGCCTCCTTCACCCAGGCCGTGCAGTCCGATCCAGGGGCCATCACGCAGGCGTACGTCTACGCCGTCACCGTCTCCGGACGGCAGTCGATCGGCTGGAACGGCTCACCCGAGGGCGGTGCCGAGGCCCGTTCGACGACTCTCGCCGTGCAGTGCCGCCCGTCCCAGAACTGCACGCTCGTCGGCGTCTTCCCGACGGTCTCCCCCTGACCCAGCCCTGAAAGGAGGTGCCCACCATGGGTGTCTGCGACCTTCCCCTCATGAGCCAGGTGTGCGATGCGGCCAACTTCGTCTCCGATCCCGGCAAGTCGATCACCGACGGCATCGGTGCGTGGATCGCCAAGTCCGCGGGCGAGTTGGCCTCCAGCGCGGCCGACCTGGCCGCCCAGGCCGTCAACACCACCACCAGCATTGACCTCAATGCGTCTTGGTTTCGCGACGACTACGCGCTGCTCCTGCCCATCGGGCTGTCGATCGTCGTCGGCACGTTCTGCATCCAGCTGATGTTCGCCGCCTGGCGCCGCGACGAACGCGCCCTCGCCCAGGCCGCGATCGGCACCATGACCGGCGTCCTGTTCTCCTTCTGCGCGATCTCCTTCACCAGCGTGGCGATCACCGTGGTGGACGCGCTGAGCGACGGCCTGTTCCAAGCCGCCAACACCTCCGTGGAGGACACGATCCGCCGCGTCGTCAAGGTGACCGAACTCGGCGCGATGTTCAATCTCGGCTGGTGCGTGCCGGCGTTGGTGGCCCTGGGCTGTGCGATCGGTGCCTTCCTCTACTGGTGCACGATGGTGGCCCGCAAGGTGGGCGTTCTGATCCTGGTGGCCCTCGCGGTCTTCGCGGGCAGCGACGGCGGCTGGGAGTTCGCCAAGCGGTGGCGGCGCGGCTGGATCGAGGCCACCGCCACGCTGGTGGTCAGCAAGCTGCTGATGACCGTGGTGTTCCTGATCGGCGTCTCCGCAATGGGCAAGTCGGACACCCACGACGGCATGTCAGCCCTGTCCGACGCGATGGCTGGCATCGTCGTGATGGTCCTCGTCCTGCTCTGCCCCTACGCGACGTACAAGTTCGTGCACTGGGCCACCGACAACGGCGGGCACGACGACCTGCACCGCACCGGCGTCGCCGGGATGGCGGTCGCCGCAGGTGCGGCCAAGACCGCGGGCAGCCTGGCGATGCAGGTGGGCACCGGCACCCCCGCGCCGCAGGGCCCCTCCCAGGTTCCGGGCATGGGCCAGGACGGTGTCGCCTCCGGGATCGACCCCTCCGGGCGGTTCAGCAAGGAAGGCATCGACGCCGGGCCGCCGAGCACGCCGAGCACCTTCCGCTTCGGCGACAACCCGAGCGCTGGCGGAGACCGGGGTCGTGCCCTCGTCCAGCGTCCGGGCACCCCCGCGCTCATCACCCGGGCACCCGACGCTGGTGGCGATTCCGGCGCGGAGGCGGGTCAGGCCCCGGTGTCAGGCGACTCCGCCGGCCAGAGCACGCCGCCCGCCCAGGGCTCACCGGTCGGCCAGCGTTCGGACACCACGGCCCACGCTCCGGGCTCCTCACGCTCCGCACCGAGCGGCCCTGCGGCTCCGCCTGCCAGCGGACCGCCGCCGCAGGACTCGCCGGCCCCGCAGCGCTGGGTCTTCCCCCAGCAGCCTCCCTCCGGTTCCTGACCGCCCTTCTCCTCGGGGCAAGGGCTGCTGACCGCATGGCCGCAGCCCGCCCCTCCCCCCGAAGCAGGAGTTCCGCAATGGCTTCCAGAAGAGCGTCGCGCTCGCCGCCCCCCAACCGCCCGCTCGCACCCCTGGATCCCCAATGTCCGACACCTCTCCCGCCACCGTGAAGTTCCCGCACCGCTCCAAGCGCGGCATCCTGCTCGGCCTGACCGCCGCCCAGCTGATCGGCGCCTCCCTCGCCGGCCTCCTCCTGCTCGCCGTCGTCCTCACCCGCGGCGTCCTCGGCGCCCTCGAACTCATCCCGCTGTGGGCCGCCGTCGCCCTGTTCGTCCTCCTCCGCCACCGAGGCCGCTCCCTGGCCGACTGGGCACCGATCGTCACCCGCTACGCGCTGCGGCGCCTGCGCGGTCAGCTGGTCTGGCTCGCCCGGCCTTCCCGGCGGCCGGTGCGCGAGGGCCTGCTGCACCTGCCCGGCACCGCCGCCAGCCTGCGAGTCGTCACGGCACCCGACCGCCGGTACGGCGCGGTCCACGACCCGCGCGCCGGGACGCTGACCGCGGTCGTCAAGGTCAGCAGCCGCGGCTACGCACTCCTCGACCCCGCCACCCAGAGCACCAACGTCAACGGGTGGGGCCGGGCGCTGGCCGCGCTCGCCCGCACCGGGCACATCGCCCGCATCCAGGTGATCGAGCGCACGATGCCGGCCTCAGGCGATGCGCTTCGGCGCTACTGGGAGAAGACCGGCAACCCCGACGCACCAGTCGCAGGCGAGATCTACAGCGAGCTGGTCAAGAACGCCGGACCGGCCGCCGCCCCGCACGAGGCATACGTCGCCATCGCGCTGGACTTCAAGGCGGCCCGGCGGCTGATCAACCAGGCCGGCGGCGGCCTCGCTGGAGGGTTCTCGGTGCTGGCCCAGCTGACCGCCACCTTCGACCAGGCCGCCCGCACCGCAGGTCTCAACCCGGTCGGCTGGCTGTCCGCCACAGAGATCGCCGCCGTGGTGCGAACCGCGTACGACCCCAAGTCCCTGACCGGGCTGGAGCGCTGGTCCTCCTCCGGCCGACCGGAGGCCGACCCCGCCGCCGCAGGCCCCGTGGTCGTTGTCGAGAAGGCCGGCCACATCGCCACCGACTCCGCCGTCCACTGCACCTACTGGGTCGAGAACTGGCCTCGTACCGAGACCAGCCCCGGGTTCCTGCACCAGTTGCTCTTCAGCGGCGGGGTCCAGCGCACCCTGTCCCTGACCTACGAGCCCAAGGGCCTGGACGCGGCCATGCGCGACGTCCAGCGCAAGAAGGCCAGCATCATCGCGGACTCCGCCGAGCGCACCCGCCGAGGCCAGGTCGACAGCGAAGCCGATTCCGTCGAATACCAGGACGTCAAACAGCGCGAACGCCAGCTCATCGCCGGCCACGCCGACGTCGCCCTGACCGGCCTGCTGACCGTCAGCGCCGACACCGAAGACGAACTGCGCTCGGCCTGCGCCATCGTGGAGACCGCCGCCGTCGCCGCCCAGCTGGACCTTCGCCCGCTCACCTGGCAGCAGGCCGAGGCGTTCACCGCCGCCGCGCTCCCTCTCGCCCTCGCCGCCTGAACCGCCCCCCTCCCCTGGAATGAGCACCGCCATGCCCCGCATCACCACTCCCCTCGCGGAGGACTTCCTTCCCTTCGCGACCGCGGCGGTCGACTTCCACCGCACGCTCAACATCCCCGCAGGCCCCCTCGTCACCTCACGCGCCGAGCTGGACAGCTTGCACGCCCACCTCGTCTCCCTCCACGCCCTGCTCGACGCCCACGCCTGCCGCACCCGAACGCTCGTGCCGGTCGAGGGCGAGCAGCTGCGGGCCGCCCGCACCCGGATCTGGCAGGCGGCCGACCACGTGCACGCCGCCTACCACGCCTCCCCTCGGCCCGGCACCGGCGAGGTGCCCGACCGCGAGGCGTGCCTGGCCGGCCTTCCCGAGGGCGCGCCCGAGCTGACGACCTGCCAGCGCCACCAGCGCACCGCGCACCGCGTTCGACGCCAGACCACTCCGGCCGACCTGCACACCCCGTTCACCGGCCTCGTCCGCCGCTAACCCTCTCCCACCATCCACCGGAGTTCATCGCCATGTCCAAGACCCGCGCCAGCGCCAGCCCCCTGTTCGTCCCCCACAAGTCCACCCGCTCCGAACTGCGCTCGGCTCGGTGTGACTTCGACCAGGCCCGTCGCCGGGCCCGCCTCGCCGAGGCCCCGCCCGAGCGGGAGGACGAGGGGCTCGATCCGGAACTTCGGGCGACCTACCCGCCGGCAGGGCGACCGGGCCCGGCCTCGGCCCGTGGCGGAAAGGTCCGCCTGCCGGCCCACCGAATGACCACCGCGGTGGCGAGCGGGGCCTATCCGTTCCTGGCCGAGGGTGGCCTGGGGTCGGAGGGGATGTTCGTCGGCCGGGACGTCCATGCGGAAGGCTCGTTCTGCTTCGACCCGTTCAGCCTCTACAACAGTGGCAAGGTCGAGGGTTTCACGAACCCCAACGCCGTGCTCGCCGGGATCATCGGCATGGGCAAGTCCGCACTCGCCAAGTCGATAGCCACCCGGTCCATCGCCCACGGCTACAAGGTCTATGTGCCGTCCGACCCGAAGGGTGAGTGGACGGCGGTCGCCCAGGCTCTCGGCGGGCAGACCATCGCGCTGGGGCCCGGGTTGAAGGGCAGGCTCAACCCGCTCGACGCCCCCGCGCGGCCGGGCGGCGTGAGCGAGGAGGACTGGGCGGGCGAGGTCCGTAAGCGCCGTCTCATGCTGCTGGCCGGCCTTGCCCGCACGGTGCTCGGGCGCGACCTGCTGCCGATGGAGCACACGGCCCTCGACCTCTCCCTGGACCTGGTGGTCGCCGACGCCCAGGCGCGCGGCACGGTGCCGCTGCTCGGCGACATCGCGCACACCCTCAGCTCCCCCGAGCGCCTCGATACCGCGCTCGGCGAGCCGGGTGGGCGGATGGGCCC
>NZ_BAAALF010000318.1:0-4191 GCF_039528135.1 Kitasatospora nipponensis
CAAGGAACGGACACTTCCTTCAAGCCGCTCTCGCAAGCTCTCCGGGCGTTCGTTTTGTTTACTTCGTTCTTTCGTGTTTCCCAGCTTACCAGACCCGATTCGCTCCGTTTACCGGGCGTTTCTCTGTCCGATTCCCAACTGGTGGGATTTCCTTCGACTGACCACGAAAGCTTATCAGAGGCTTTCGGAGGTTTTGTTTCCGGAATTCGCCTGCCGGGCCGCATCCGATGGACGCTCCGCCTCGACGTGCTGTGTCGTTGACCCTACCGCTTGTTCCGACCTGTTGTCCAGTCCGAGCCAACCGTTCGAATCTACTAGCCGGTCGGGACCGTGTCAATGGTTCCTGCGGCGTGATGAGAAGACTACCAGGTCAGGAGGGGTCAGGCCGCCACGGGCTGCAGGTCGGCGCGGTCCGCGGCCTCGACGTCACCGGTCTCGCCCGTGGCGGCCGCGCGGCGGCCCAGGACGAGCGCGTAGAGGAGGAAGAGGACCTCGGCGGTGGCGCCGATGCCGATCCGGGCCCAGGTGGGCAGGCCGGAGGGGGTGACGAAGGCTTCCAGGATGCCGCTGACGAACAGGGTGACGGCCAGGCCGATCGCCATGCCGATGGTGACCCGGCCCTGCTCGGCGAGGGCGGCGGCGCGGGTGCGCGGGCCCGGGTCGATCACCGTCCAGCCCAGCCGCAGGCCCAGGCCGGCCGCCACGAAGACCGCGGTGAGCTCCAGCAGGCCGTGCGGCAGCAACAGGCCGAGGAAGAGGTCGAGCCGGCCGGCGGAGGCCATCAGGCCCAGGCCGATGCCCAGGTTCAGCACGTTCTCCAGCAGGACCCAGAGCACCGGCAGCCCCAGGAAGACGCCGAAGACCAGGGACTGGGCGGCGACCCAGGCGTTGTTCGTCCAGACCTGGGCGGCGAACGAGCTGGCCGGGCGGTCCGAGTAGTACGCCTCGTAGGCACCGCCCGGCCTGGTCATCTCGCGCAGGTCGGCGGGCGTGGCCAGGCTCGACCGCACCTCGGGGTGGGTGGCCACCCACCAGGCGATCAGGGCCGAGCCCAGCAGCGAGACCAGCATGATGGTCAGCCACCAGCGGCGGGAGCGGTAGAGCGCGGCCGGGAAGCTGACCGTGAAGTAGCGGCCGACGTCGCGCCAGCCGGTGGCGCGGCTGCCGGTGACCGCGTTGCGGGCACGGGCCACCAGTGCGGTCAGCCGGCCCTCCACCGTCGGATCGGGTGCGGTGGCCTGGACCCGGGCGAGGTGACCGGTGGCCCGCTGGTAGAGCGTGACCAGCTCGTCCGCCTCCGCCCCGCTGAGCCCGCGCCGCTTGCTGAGGGTCTCCAGGCGCGCCCACTCGGCCTGGTGCGCGGCGACGAAGACATCCAGGTCCATGGCGACGTACTCCAAGGGGAGGGGGAGCAGGGCAGGGCAAGCTTGCCAGAGCCGGCGGGCCCGGCGGCAGGCGCGGGCCGCCCTGGGTCGGGACCCAGTGGGGGGACTGGGCTTCCGGGGCCCCCACCGGCACCGTATGTTGGCCCCGGAAGATCGGGGGGCCGGCCGCTGGCCGCCTCCGCGGCGTCGGACGGAACGGGCGGGTGCGCGGTGAGCGACCTGGTGACGGGTGAGGCGGTCGTCCTCGGCCTGCGGACGGCGAAGCTGCCCAGCAGGGCGCTGGCGGTCCTGCTCGACCTGGTGGTGGAGTTCGGGGCCTTCTTCATCGGCTCGCTGCTCATGCTGACCTTCCGGTCGGACCTCGACTCGGCGGCCGGCGCGGCCTTCACGATCGGCATGATGGTCCTGTTCCTGGTCGCCGTCCCGGTGATGGTGGAGACCTTCACGCGCGGCCGGTCGCTGGGGAAGCTGGCCCTGGGGCTGCGCGTGGTGCGGGTCGACGGCGGGCCGGTGCGGTTCCGGCACTCGCTGGTGCGCGGGCTGGTGGGGATCTTCGAGATCATCCTGCTCGGTGGGGTGCCGGCCGCGATCAGCTCGCTGGTCTCGGCGGAGGGCCGGCGGCTCGGTGACGTCTTCGCCGGCACGCTGGTGGTCCGCGAGCGGGTGCCCGCCGGCCGGGCCGGCGGGCCGGTGATCGCGCCGCCGCCGCAGGTGATGAGCGCGCTCGGAGCGGACCTGATCCGCCTCGACCTCTCCGCGGTGCCGGACGGGCTCTGGTTGGCGATCCGCCAACTACTCTCCCGCACCGATCAGTTGGACGAGCAGGTGGCGCTGCGGATGGCCGCTCAGCTGGCTGCCGACCTGGCCGAGCGGACCCGCTGGCCGGTCCCGCCGGGCCTCTACCCGGCGCTCTACCTGGGAGCGGTGCTGACCGAGCGGCAGCGCCGCGAGTGGCTGCGGGCCTCGGCCGCCACCCCCTCGCCCTACCCGACCGCGCCCACCCCGTGGTCGCCGACCCCGCCGTCCTACCCGGCCCCGCCCGCGTACCCGGCGGCGCCCGCCGGCCATCCGACGGCCCCGGCCGCCTGGCCGCCGGCCTCGGCCACCGTTCCGGCCGCCACCCCGGCTCCCGTGCCGGCCCCCCGGCCGACTCCGACCCAGCCGCCCGCGCCCACCGGGCAACCCGCGCTGATCCAGCCGCCGCCGGTGCTCCCGCCCCAGCTGGTGGGGGTGCCGAACCTGGAGAAGTCGACGCCGGTCGCCGCTCCCCCGCCCCCGGCCGCGCCGCCGAGCCCGGTCGTCCAGCGCCGGGTCCAGCCGCCGGCCGCGGAGCCCGGTGGCGGGTTCGCCCTGCCCGGCTGACCAGCGGTGCGGCTCACCGGCGGCCCGGCTGACCGGCCGGGCTCAGTCGAAGGTCGGCCAGGCGTTCGGCGGCGTCTGCAGTTCCTCCAGCTCGATCCCCGGCGCCGCCAGCAGCACGTCGCCCGCCAGGTGCACCAGCCGCTGCTCACCGGTCTCCAGGTCGGCCACCTGGTAGCGCTCGACCCGCAGGGCACCGACGTCGGTCGGGTGCTCCTCGGTCCCCTCCAGCGTCCAGCCCTGGTCGAAGGTCCGCGGGGCCAGCGCCGCGCCGTGGAAGGCGACCAGCCGCACCCGGGCGGCGGCGCCCTCGGTCAGCCGCAGCATCCGGGCGGTGGCGACCAGGAAGGCGGGCGAGTCGCCGGCGAAGCCGTGCGCCCGGTCGTGGCCCTCGGTGGCCGAGGCGCCGGTCGGATCGTCCGGGTCGGTACGGACCCAGGCCACCCCGTCCACCGCTCCCCCGCGCACCTGCCAGCCGCCGGCGCGCAGTTCCATCCGCAGCGGGCGGCTGCGCGAGTCGAGGGTGAGGTCCACGGTAGCCAGCACGGCGCCGTCGGGAGCGTAGGTCTTGGAGACGTAGCGCCAGCCGGCCGGGCCGGGCGCGCAGCTGAACCGTTCCTCGCCGAGCGGGGTGCGGTCGTGCGGGTCGTGGAGCGAGTATCGGCCGTTGGGCATGGGTCGAAGCCTACGTGCAACCTTTCGACCGGCCGGCCGCATCAGGGAGTCGAGCGGGGCCGGGGAGCGCCGCCGCGAGAGGAGCGTGGCCACCGATGGCCAAGGCGAAGGACGACGACGAGTTCACCGAGTTCGTCGCGTCGAGGGCGGGCTGGCTGCGGGGCACGGCCTACCTCCTGTGCGGCGACTGGCACCGCGCGGACGACCTGGTCCAGGAGAGCATCACCAAGCTCTACACGCACTGGGGTCGGGCGTCCGGGGCCGACAACCGGGACGGCTACGCCCGCAAGGTCCTGCTGAACACCTTCCTCGCCGAACAGCGGTCGGGCTGGGGGCGGTTGGTGGCCCGCCGGGCCGCCGCGCCGCAGGACGAGGCCGTCGGTCCGGTCGCCGACCTGGAGACCGGGCTGGACCTGCGCCGGGCCCTGGCGGCGCTGCCGGCCCGGCAGCGCGCGACGGTGGTGCTGCGGTACTACTGCGACCTCTCCATCGACCAGACCGCCGAGGCGCTGGCCTGCTCGCCCGGCAACGTGAAGAGCCAGGCCTCGCGCGGGTTGAGCACCCTGCGCACGCTGCTGGGGACCGGGTCCGCCGGCACCACGAGGAGGACGACCTGATGGCCGAGGAGGGGACCGAGCTCCGGGCAGGCCTGATCGAGCTGGCCGGTGGACCGATGCCGCCCAGCCGGGTGAGCGCGGAGCTGGCGATCCGCACCGGCCGGCCGGGGGGGGGGGGGGGGGGGGGGGGGGGGGGGGGCGGGGGGGGCGGGGGG
>NZ_BAAALF010000318.1:4201-5430 GCF_039528135.1 Kitasatospora nipponensis
CGACGGCGCCGGCTGGCGGCGGGCGCGGCGACGGCGGTGGTCACGGTGGCCGTCGGCACCTTCGCGGTGCTGCCGCGCGGGCACGGCGCGACGCCGGTGACGCCTCCCCCGTCGCCGACCGCGCGGGCCTCGCAGCCCTCCCCCACGCCCGGCGCGTCCTTCTCCCCGGGCCACCTGCCCGCCGGGGACACCGATCCGAACCACTACGTGCCGGCCACCGGCGGCGACCCGCTGGTGGTGGAGGCGACCTTCGGGTGGCAGCCCGACTGGGCCGGTGCCGGGCTCTCCTACGAGGCCACCTCCAGCGGCGAGTCGCGCACGCAGCTGCGGGGCGGCGGCCAGAACGGCCCACGGATCACCCTGGTGCTGCACGCCCTGGGCTTCGACCCGGCGTCCGGCGGCTACGGCCGGCGCGACGACGCCCCACCGGTGGACGGACGTCCGGCCTCCTGGGTGTACAGCGGGACCCAGACGCCCGGCGCGGGCGCCTTCGGACTGCTCTGGCGGACGGAGTCCGGCCGCTGGGCCGAGCTGCAGGCCGACTTCCTGACCGGCCCGGACGCCCAGCCGACCATGGAGCGGGTCGCCGCCGGGGTGCGGGTCTCAGCGGTGCAGGTCCCGCTGCCGGTGCGGATCCCCGGCCTGCCCGCCGACTTCAGGCCCACCTACAGCGCGCTGACCCGCCCGGGCCCGTCCGCCCACGCCTGGGAGCTGGACCTGTCGTTCGACGCGGACAGCACCCACTCGATCGCGCTCTCCGTTCGGCCGATCACGTCGCCGGCGGGCGGGGGTTCGTCCTCGGACGGACCGGACGGTCCGGGCTGCGTCACCCGGCAGGGCGTACGGGTCTGCGTGGCCGCACCGCACGGCGACGCGATGCTGGCCGAGGTCGGCGGGGAGTCCGCCCTGCTGGAGCGGATCCAGCTGCTCGGCACCGACGAGACCCACTGGACCAAGGAGGTGCTGGGCTGACGGACCGCAGATGACGCACGACGGCCGTGCATCCGGGGTCACAGGGGAGTCCCGGGCGCACGGCCGTCAGCGCTCACCGCGTCGGTGCCGCACGGCGACGGCGCATCGGCGCGTCACCGCATCGGCTGCGGATCAGTAGCGGTACTGCTCCGCCTTGTACGGGCCCTCGACCGGGACGCCGATGTAGTCGGCCTGCTCCTGGCTCAGCACGGTCAGCTTCACGCCGAGCGCGTCCAGGTGCAGGCGGGCGACCTTCT
>NZ_BAAALF010000319.1:0-5306 GCF_039528135.1 Kitasatospora nipponensis
CAACCTATGCGCCCGACGCCGCCTGCGAGAAGGCTTTGCCCGGCCAGTGACCAACGACACCCCGTCAGAGCGTCAACAGCATGGCGAACATTCCGATCCCCATCCCCACCCGGCATGCCCGCACCGCGCCGCCGGCCAGTCCGCCGACGGCCCGCCGGCCCGGCGACCGGTCTCCTGACCGGAGCGCACCCACCGGGCTGCCGCCCGCCGCGGGCACCCCCGTCACCCCGGCCGTCACCCCCGCGCTCACGCCCGCCGCCCTGCGGACCCTGGTCAGCGAGCTGGCCGAGCGGCCCGAGGAGTGGATCGGCAAGGTGCGCCTGTCGGTCGGCGACCGCTGGTACGAACGCCTCAGCGGCGGGCCGGACCACGAGATCTGGCTGATCAGCTGGCTGCCGGGCCAGTCCACCGGGTTCCACGACCACGGCGGTTCGCGCGGCGCCTTCACGGTGGCCCTGGGCGAGCTGGAGGAGCTCTCGCTGGGCGAGGCCGACGGCGAACTGCACAGCCGGCGGCTGCCGGCGGGCACGGTCCGCGCCTTCGGGCCGGCGTTCCTGCACGACGTGCGCAACACCGCGGGCGGGCCCGCGGTGACCATCCACGCGTACTCGCCGCCGCTCAGCGCGATGGCCCGCTACGAGCTGCGCGCCAGCGGCCTGCGGCGCACCGCGGTGGAGGTGGCGGAGCAGTGGTGAGCATCGACGAACTGGTGGCCCGGGCCCGCGAGGGCGTGCACCGGCCGGACCCGCACGAGGCGCACCGCGCCTGGCGGGCGCACGACGCGTTGCTGGTGGACATCCGCCCCGCGGCGCAGCGCGGGCGCGAGGGGCAGATCCCCGGCGCGCTGGTGATCGAGCGCAATGTCCTGGAGTGGCGGCTCGATCCGACCGGCAGCCACCGGATCCCCGAGGCCACGGGGTACGAGCTGCCGGTGGTGGTCGTCTGCTCGGAGGGGTACGCCTCCAGCCTCGCGGCGGCCTCCCTGCGCGAGCTGGGCCTGCACCGGGCGACCGACCTGGACGGCGGCTTCGTCGCCTGGGCGGCGGCCGGGCTGCCGACCGAACCGGGGCCGGGTGGTGCCGATCCCGGCGCCACCTGAGTCCCACTCATCCCTTGCGTCCCACCCGTCCCTGACGGTCCGTGACCGCGGATCGCCGGCCCCGGGGCTCGCGCACCAGGTCCGCACGGCGTGTCGGATCGGTCACCGATCGCCGTTCCGGGTTTCCCTTGGACCTGGTGGGGGCAGGCAGCCACGGGCAATCCGCCCTGGCACCGGCGCACCCTCGACAGGCCGTACCACCGCACGACCCGACCGGTGCCTCCGCACCACAGCTAGGACTACCCCGTGATCAGATTCGACGGCGCCGGCAAGCGCCACCCCGACGGCACGATCGCCGTCGAGGGCCTGGACCTCACCGTGCCCGCGGGCCGGACCACCGTGCTGGTGGGGCCGTCCGGCTGCGGCAAGACGACGATCCTGCGGATGGTCAACCGGATGGTCGAGCCGACCGCGGGCCGGGTGCTGCTGGACGGCACCGACGTCGCCCGGCTGGAGGCCGCCAAGCTGCGCCGGGGCATCGGGTACGTGATCCAGCAGGCCGGGCTCTTCCCGCACCGGCGGGTCCTGGACAACATCGCCACCGTGCCGTACCTGCTGGGCTGGGACCGCAAGCGGGCCCGGGCCCGCGCCATGGAGCTGCTGGAGCTGGTCGGGCTGGAGCCGCAGACCGCCAGGCGCTACCCGTTCCAGCTCTCCGGCGGCCAGCAGCAGCGCGTCGGAGTGGCCCGGGCGCTGGCCGCCGATCCGCCGCTGCTGCTGCTGGACGAGCCGTTCAGCGCCGTCGACCCGGTGGTGCGGGCCGGACTGCAGGACGAACTGCTCCGCCTGCAAGCCGAGTTGAACAAGACGGTGCTCTTCGTCACGCACGACATCGAGGAGGCGGTGCGGCTCGGCGACCAGATCGTGGTGCTGCGCGAGCACGGCCGGATCGGCCAGGTGGCCGATCCGGCCACCCTGCTGGCGGCGCCGGCCGACCCGCAGGTGGCGGCGTTCCTGGGCCGCGACCGCGGGCTGCGCGGGCTGGGGCTGCGCCCGGCCGGCGCGATCGCGCTGGTCAGCGCCGACCTGCCGTACGAGGGCTGGCGGGTGACGGTGGACGAGCAGGGCCGGCCGACCGGCTGGACCGGTCCGGGGGAAACGATCCACCAGGTCGCCGTCTACCACCCCGGCGCCGACACCCTGCGCACCGCGCTGGACTGCGCGGTCCTCTCCCCGGCCCGGGCCGCGGTCGCGCTGGACGCCGAGGGCCGGCTGCTGGGCCTGGCCCCGCGCGCGGCCGTGCTGGACGCCCTGGACGCGGCGGGCCCCGAGGCGACGGCCGGCGCCGCGACGAAGGCGGGCACGGCGAAGCCCACACCGAAGGCGGACTCCACGCCGACGGCGGGCCCCGCGGAGTCGGCCGGCGCCCGGATACCCGAGGCCACCCGCGCGAACGGCGGTGCCGGCCATGGACGGTGAGCCCCTGGTCCGCTGGCGCTGGCTCGGCGACCACCTCGGCTACCTGTGGAACCTGCTCTGCGACCACGCGGTGCTCTCGCTGGTCCCGGTGCTCCTGGGCCTGCTGCTGGCGCTGCCGCTGGGCCTGCTCTGCTCGCGCTTCCGCCCGCTCTACCAGCCGCTCGCGGCCGTCTTCAACCTGGTCTACGCGCTGCCTTCGCTGGCGGTCTTCATCCTGCTGATCCCCTACACCGGGCTGGGCACCCAGTCCCTGGTGATGATCCCGCTGACCTTCTACAGCCTCGCCGTGCTGCTGCCCACCGTCGTGGACGGCCTGGGCGCGGTGCCCGAGCCGGTCCGGCAGGCCGCCACCGCGATGGGCTACGGGCCGTGGCGGCGGCTGGTCGCGGTCGAGCTGCCGTCCGCCGTGCCGTACCTGGTGGCCGGTCTGCGGGTGGCCACCGTCTCCAGCATCTCGCTGGCCAGCGTCGGCGCGCTGGTGGGGCGCGGCGGCCTGGGCTACCTCTTCATCGACGGTTTCCAGCGGACCTTCCCCACCCCGATCCTGGCCGGCATCGTGCTGGTCGCCCTGCTCGCCCTGGTCACCGACGCGGTGCTGTTGCTGGCCCGCCGGCTGCTCGCCCCGTGGGCCGGCCAGGAGACGGCGGTGTCGCGGTGAACTGGCTCTCCTGGCTCTCCGACTTCTTCTCCGACCCGGACCGGCGCAACGGCCCCGACGCGATCGCGCACCGGCTCGCCGAGCACCTGACGTTCTGCGGCGAGGCACTCGCCTACGCGGCGCTGCTGGCCGTGCCGCTGGGCCTGCTGCTGGGGTACACCGGCCGGGCGACCGGCCTGGTCACCTCGGTGACCGGCATCGCCCGCGGGCTGCCCACCCTCGGGCTCGTCACGCTGGCGGTCCTGGTGGCCGGGGTGGGCGACACGGCCGTGCTGGTGGCGCTGGTCGCGCTGGCCGCGCCGGTCCTGCTGGTGGCGGCGGTCGAAGGGGTGCGCGGCACCGACCCGGCCCTGCGCGACGCCGCCCGCGGCATCGGCCTGACCCACCGCCAGGTGCTCTGGCAGGTCTGCGTGCCCTCCGCGCTGCCCGCCCTGCTCGCGGGCCTGCGCACGGCGACCGTCCAGGTGATCGCCACCGCCACGGTGGCCGCCTACGTCGGCCTGGGCGGCCTGGGCCGCTACGTGCTGGACGGCCTGGCCACCCACGACTTCCCGCAGACCGCCGGCGGCGCGCTGCTGGTGGTCCTGCTGGCGCTGGGCGCCCAGGGCCTGTTCGTGCTGCTGAACCGCTTCGCGCTGCCCGCCGGCCTGCGCGGGGCCCGCCCGGCGCGCACCGCGCGCCGCCCGCGCGGCTGAGCCCGCCCTCGACCTCGTCACGACACCGTCGTCCGACCATCACCCGCCCCTCCCTCCGGAAGGAACCACCATGTCCCTGCGCTCCCGCGCGACCACCGGCGCCGTCCTGCTCACCGCCGTCGCCCTGGCCGCCACCGCCTGCAGCTCATCGAAGAGCGATCCGCTCTCCGGGGGTTCCACAACAGCGGGCGCCGGCTCGACCGTCGTGGTCGGCTCGGCGAACTTCCCCGAGAACGTGCTGCTCGCCTCCATCTACTCGCAGGCCCTGCAGGCCAAAGGCGTCAAGGTGGAGGAGAAGTTCAACATCGGCAGCCGCGAGGTGCTCTACGGGCAGCTCAAGAGCGGCAACCTGACCGTGCTGCCCGAGTACAACGGCGCGCTGCTCAGCTACCTGGACAGCAAGGCCACCGCGACCAGCACCGAGGACATCGACGCGGCGCTCGGCACCACGCTGCCGGCCGGTGTGGGGATCCTCAAGCCGGCCGCCGCCCAGGACGCGGACTCCCTGACGGTCAGCCAGGACACCGCGACCAGGTTCCACCTGCAGAGCATCAGTGACCTGGCCGCGCAGGCCGGACAGTTCAGCGTCGGCGGGCCGCCGGAGTTCAAGTCGCGGCGCGAGCAGCAGTTCAAGGACGTCTACGGGCTGACCTTCAAGGAGTGGAAGCCGACCGGCGACACCACCGCCAACGCGCTCAAGGACGGCAGCATCCAGGTCGGCAACGTCTTCACCACCGACCCGAAGATCGTCCAGCTGGGCCTGGTCTCGCTCACCGACCCGAAGAACCTCTTCGGCGCCCAGAACGTGACGCCGCTGGTCTACAAGGCCGGGGTGAACGACACCGCGAGCGCGGCGCTGGACGCGGTCTCCGCGAAGCTGGACACCGCCGGACTGACCGCGATGATGAAGAAGGTCTCGGTCGACAAGGCGGACCCCTCGGCGGTCGCCAAGGAGTGGGTCAAGGCCAACGGCCTGGGCTGAGGGCCTGGGCGGGGCACAAGCGGCGGGCCCTCGGGCCGCCCCTGACCGGGGGCGGCCCGAGGGCCCGCTCGTGCGTGCGCGGCGCGGTGCGGCGCCGGATCCGCTCAGTACCAGTGGTGGCTCTGCCAGAAGGACCAGGCGGCGTTCGGGCTGCCGTAGCGGTCGTTCATGTAGTTCAGGGTCCACTTGATCTGGGTCACCGGGTTGGTGCGCCAGTCCGAGCCGGCCGAGGCCATCTTGCTCGCCGGCAGCGCCTGGCCCAGGCCGTAGGAGCCGGAGGACGGGTTGACCGCCGTGATCTTCCAGCTGCTCTCGTGGCTGATGATGTTGCTGAAGGCGGCCCACTGGTTGGCGGGCACCATGCTCTGGGCCAGCGCGCGCACGCCACCGGGGCTGGTGTCGGTGACCGCCGCGGGGGCCGGCGCCGGCTGCGGGGCGGCGGGCGCCTGCGGG
>NZ_BAAALF010000320.1:0-5260 GCF_039528135.1 Kitasatospora nipponensis
CTCGCGCAGGGCGCGTGGGCCGCGCATGCGGCCCAGCGTGTCCAGCGCGGCCCGCACGATGCGCGGGTCGGCGTCGGCCGCGGCCGCCTCCAGCAGCTCGGGGACGGCCGGATCGTCCTGGTCGACCAGGTGGCGCAGGGCCGCCCGGCGGGCGCCCTCGGCTCCGGTCCTGGCGGCGGTCAGCAGGCTGTCGCGGTCCTCGGGCCGGGCCACGGCGGCCAGGCAGCGGGCGGCCGCGGCGGCCCGGCGGTCGACCGCGGTCGGGTCCGGGCGCGGCCCGACCTCGCCCCGGTCGGCCCAGGCGAGCACGTCGGCCACGCTCCAGCCGGGGGTCACCTCGCCGCTGCGGTTCAGCTGGCGCTGCCAGAGGTCGAACGGCGACTGCTCGCCGGCCGCGGCGATCCGCGGGTGGTGGGCGGCCCAGAGCCGCCACGGCTTGGGCTCGTACGCGGACCGGATCGCGGCGCGCAGCTCGGCCTCGCCCTGCGGGTCCTGCGGGAACCGGCTCAGCACGGCCGGGGCCAGCCCGAGCAGTGCCTCGTCCTCGTCACGCAGCGCGAGCTCGTCCAGCGCCCAGGCCCAGTTGCCGCCGGTGGCGGCGTACTGGCGCAGGAGCAGCAGGGCGTCGCGGCGGCCGTAGGCGGCCAGGTGGCCGAGGACCGCCAGCGCCAGGCCGGTGCGGGCCTCGTCGAGGTCGAGCAGGTCGTCGGGGTGCTGCAGGTGCCGCTCGATACCGCCGAGCGGGGCCTCCAGCTCCATGTAGACGCGTGCGTAGTAAAGGGAGCGGTTCTCGACCTGCCAGTCAGCGCGCGGATCGCTGGTGACACACTCTTCCAGGGCTGCGATCGCCTCGTGACGGTCCGCGGCGAGCGCATGCAGCTGCCCGTCGCCGCGGCCTCTTTGCAGAAGGCCGAGGAGGCTGGCACTGGGGGCTATCACGGGCTCGAACATGAGGTCAGCATCCGTTGCGGCGGTCGGGGGAGGCAACGGGATTTCCGTCGCCGGGGGTCTGGTGGTCACGCAGGGCGGGCGCCCGGGCGCCGGAATCACCGTAGGTTACCGCCTACCTGCCGCGCACGCACCTGGTGATGGGTAAGACGCTTCGCCCCGCGGACGCCGTGGCATATGCCAGATGAAAGTTGCCAGCTGTTCCGTGATTCCGCGCACACCGTGCGTGAGGATGTGGAAGAGTCGTCACCAGGGCCCCCCTCGGTCCCCCGTCGCCCCCTCACCTGCTGGGACACACCCATGAGCCTGCCTCGGACCACCCTCACCGCGCCGCCGGCGCCGACCGGGCCCGTGGCCGGCACCGCCGAGTGGGACCTGGTCACCGACGCCGTGTACTGGACCGCCGAGGTGTACCCGATGCTCGCCCGCGACCCGCGACTCGGGCCGCTCACCCTCGACCAGCTCCCCTCCCGGCTCGTGCCGCAGGACCGCCCGGCGCTGTGCCGGATGGTCACCGAGGCACTGGTGCACGGTCGGCCGCTGGAGGGCGTGGTCCGGGTCGACCGCACCGACCGGGCGGCCACCTCGGTGCACTGCTCGGGCCGGCCGGTGCTCGGCGCGGACGGCCAGGTCATCTCGCTGCGACTCACCCTGAGAGCCGCCTGAGCGCTCGCTGGGGACCGGTCGTGGCCGGCCCGCGCGTCAGGCCGACCCCCGCGCACACTTGCCGGGTGGCGCACATATGCTGGCGCCGCAGCGTCGGCACCGGGCGGACCTGCGCAAGGGAGGACCGTTCCGATGGACAGCCAGATTCTTCACAAGGCCGCATTCCTGCTGCACGAGTGCCACGAGCCCGAGCAGGTCGTCGTCGAGCGGCTGAAGGACTACTTCCCGCACCTGACGCTCACCGAGCGCGAGCGCTTCGTCTCCGAGGCCTGGGACCAGGTGCACAGCGCGGCCGTCGACACCCTCTGACATGCCGGCGCCCGCGGGCGTGGTCCCGGCCGGGCCGATGCCGACCGTGCCGTTTCCGGTCGTGCCGGCCGCCGGTCGTGCCGGTCTCCGGACGAGCCGGTCTCCGGTCGGGACTACGCCTCGGGGCGTCTTGAGGGCGGGACCGCGGCCTGGATCTCCGCGCGCAGCTCGGCGACCCGGGGCAGGTCCTGGTAGCGGCCGGTGAGCCGGTACATCTCGCGCAGCCGGTCCCAGGTGCGGTGCGAGGACGTGTCGCCGATCGCGGCCAGCGCCAACTTCGCCTGGACCAGCGCCTCGTCCGGCTCGCCCGCGATCCAGTTCACCGAGGCCAGCGTCAACTGGTCCAGCACGGTGGAGCGTTCCTTGCCCTGCCGGGCCCGTAGCCGCATCGCGCTGTGCACGTGCTGGGTGGCCTGACCGGCCGCGCGCGGGTCGTGCTCGGCCAGCGTCCGGTAGACCAGCGCCTGCATCCCGTGCAGCTCCGACTCGTTGAAGGTCTGCATCCAGCTCGGCGCCGGCTCGCCGCCGTGCTGGACGAAGAGCTCCTCGGCCTCGCCCAGCAGCCGGCCCACCTCCCGGGCGTGCCCCAGCGAGGCCTGCGCCCACGCCTCCACCGTGTTGAGCATCGCCCTGGTGAGCGGCAACGCGCCCTCGCCCGCGCCGGCCTTGGCCAGCTCCATCAGGTCCAGCGCCTCGTCCGCCCGTCCGTGGTGCAGCAGTTGCCGGGCGGCCCGGGAGACCGCCTCGGCCGCCCGGGGCCGGTCGCCGGCCTCCCGCGCGGCCTGCGCCGCGATCACGAAGTACCGCTGCGCGGTGGGCTCCAGGCCCACGTCGTGCGACATCCAGCCGGCCAGCACCGCCAGGTTGGCCGCCACGATCCACAGCCGGCGGGCCAGTTCGGGTGGATGACGGTGGGTCAGCAGACCGCCCACCTCGTCCAGTTGTCCGATCACCGCCTTGCGCTGCAGCCCACCGCCGCGTGAGGCGTCCCAGGCCCGGAAGACGTCCACCGAGCCCTCCAGCGCGGCGACCTCCTCCGCGCTGGCCGGGCCCGGCTCGTAGACGTCCACCACCGGCCGGCCGGGCGGGCCGGTGATCACCTGCCGCGGTCCGGTCCGGCCGGCCGCCAGGGCCACGTTGTCGCCGGAGATCCAGTCGTAGAGGGAGTCGGGGATGACGGAGGACCCCGGCAGCGCCGGGCCCGCGTTGGCCAGTCCGCGTCGGTTGAGCATGAGATCCATTCCCGTGAACTCGGTGAGGATCTCAGCCGTTCGAACCGGCTCCGGTGCTCCGGCGCCGTCCGCCGAAGTCGTGCCGGGTCGCCGGTGTCGTGCCAGACCGAGGTCCTCGATGGAGACGACACGGCCGAGCCGCTCGGTGAACACCGCCGCCAACACCCGTGGCACGGGATCGCGCGGGATCTCGCCCCGCTCGATCCACCGCCGCACCCGCGAGGTGTCGGTGGACAACTGCTGCTGTCCCATCGCGGCACCACGCCGGTTGACCAGCCGCGCCAGCTCGCCCTTGGACCATCCGGTCAGGGCGAACAGGTCGGCCAGTCGGGCGTTGGGTTCCTTGCTCACATCAAGCCCCCAGGCTCCTCGGCTGGTTCGAGACTAATGCGCTGTCATGTGCCACGCGAGCATTCGCCATGGTTCGCCAGGGTGCGCCAACTGGTAAGCCAGTGCCTTCACGGTGTCAGGTAGAGATGCACCAACCCCACCCCGGGCCGAATCGCCCGAGGTGCCTGGTCGGAAGGCATTCCGCCCGGGCCGGCCGGCCGCCACCGCGGCTCGGCGAGGGGGGTGGCGCGACCGGGTGGCGCGATCCAGCGCAGCGCCCGGCCGCCCGGCCGGTCCGCGCATTTCCCCAGGGTGCGCGGTTCGGGCCGTCGGCGGCCCGGGCCCGCGCCGAACGCCTCCCGCAGCACCGCGGCCGGGCCCCCGACCCACCCACTCCGGGCGGCCCCCGCAGCACCGGTGCGCCGAGCACCGCCGCACGAAGAGCTGTCGCACCAGCGTCTGATCCACGCCAGGGCCGCCGCCTTGGCTGACATATGCCGTCGGCAAGGAAGGGAAACTCCTCCCGTTATGTACTCCTCAGCGACTTCCCCCACCGCGCTCCGGACCGGCACCGCCCAGCGGCCGCCCTCGTCCGCGGCGATCCGCCGGCCCGGGCCGAAGCCCGCCCTTCCCGCTCGGCCCGCCGGGCGCATCGAGGCGCCCGGGTTCCTGCCGCGCGCCGGGGTGGACCGCCTGCTGCGCCCCCGGCTGCCGCAGGGCGCCCCGCTGGCCGAGCGGACCGACACCGCCGCGCTGGCCGCCCCGTCGGTGCGGGCCGCGCTCGCCCACATCACGCGGATATCGCCTGCCTTCTCGGCGCGCCAGGTGCTGCGCGAGGACGGCCGGCACATCCTGCTCACCGGGCTGATCGGGCGCACTCCGGTGGTCGCCAAGTGCCTGTCCCCGCAGGCCGTGCAGGGCGAGCAGCGGGCGGTGCTGGCGGAGCGCTTCCACCGCGAGGTGGCCATCTACCGGGCCTTCGTGCGGCACCGTCCGCCGGTGCGGATGCCCAAGCTGGTGGCCGCCGACCACGACCGCTGCGTGCTGGTGATGGAGCGGATCCCCGGCCGGCCGGCCGCCGTCGAGCGCCACCCGGCCAACGCCCCCACGCCCGGCGAGGTGCGCGCGGTGCTCGGCGCGGTCCGCGCGCTCAACCTCTGGCGGCCGCCGACCGACATCTTCGAGCAGCCGCTGGACTACCAGTGGGAGATCAGCCGCTACCACTCGGTGGGCCAGCTCACCGACCGGGACGCCGGGGACCTGCGCCAGCTGCTGCACGGCCTGGCGCACACCGCGCCACAGCTGTGTCACGGCGACGCGCTGCTCTCCAACATCATGCTGGCGCCGTCCGGGCCGGTGCTGCTCGACTGGGAGCAGGCCGGCTGGTACCTACCGGGCTACGACCTCGCGGTGCTCTGGAGCGTGCTGTCCGGCGACTCGGCGGCCCGCCGGCAGATCAGCCAGCTCGCCCAGCTCGGCGGGACGTTGGCGCGGGACGCCTTCCTGGTCAACCTGGTCCTGGTGCTGATGCGCGAACTGCGGCTGTACGACGTGCCGGGGGCCGGCGAGGAGCAGCGGATCATGATCCGCCGGCTCTACGAGGACGCGGCGCTCGCCCGGCGCGCGGTCCGGGCCGCGGTGGGCACGCGCTGAGCGCGCAGCGCAGGTGCGGGTACGGGCGGTGCGCGCACCGGCGCGGGTGCGGCCGGTGCGCTCGGTACGAGGACCGGCGCGGCGGGCGTGAGCCCGGCGCGGGACGGCGGGGCGGGCGCGGG
>NZ_BAAALF010000321.1:0-5241 GCF_039528135.1 Kitasatospora nipponensis
GCGCCAAGAGCGCCCTCATCACCCTCGTCGAACACGCCCTGCTCGCCCGACTGCGGTAACTCCGCAGGCCCGGGCGGATGCCCCCGCACCTCCTCCTTCGACGACCGGAACGGGGGCCCCGCACACCGGGGTCCCCGTTCTGTGTATCGGATAACGGTTCGGTAGGCATTTCGGACCTTTTCGTGACACCAGGTAACCGTGCTGGTTCGCTCGGCTGAAAGCGGCCGGGGTTTTGGCCGCACCTGGTAGTGAATGTCCGAATTTTTCGCCACCGGCTGGAGCGCGAGGGCTGTTTGTCCCATATCCCCGCACGTGCTGAAATTCCAGCTACCCCCGAAGTCTCCCCACGGCAGTTCCACCCAGTAGCGGGCTGCGGCCAGGGGTAGCCGCTGGATTGATCCATGGCCGCCGAGTCGGCCGAGAGGTTGTTGTCGAGTGAGGCGTAAGCAGCCAGACACCCCGCCGCGGCGCCCCGAGCCCCGCGAGACCGACCGCAGCGGCCAGAGCACGGCCGGGTTCTCCCCCTTCGCGGCGAACTCCGACCGCACGCTGCCCGGCCCGGCCCGTGGCCGCGCCCCCGGTGCCGGTTCACTGGGCGGCTCACTGGGCGGCCCGACGCCCGGCGCTCCCAGGAGCAGTGGCCCGGACGTCGTGAGCGGACCCGATGATCGCCCAACGGCCGGCGGGAAGTACGAGTTCCTGGCCTTCCGCAACTGGCGGGTGCCCACCCGGCTGATCGCGATCCTGCTGATCCCGGTGATCATCGGCCTGGTCTTCGGTGGTCTGCGCGTCAACACCTCGATCGACAACTACGTCCAGGCCAGTCACGCCGAGAAGGCCTCCGAGCTCGCCCGCGCCGCCACCGAGCTGGCCGACGCGCTCGAGAACGAGCGTGACCTCACCACGATCCCGCTGATGACCGGCCAGGACCCGCAGGGCGCGGTGGCCAAGTACCGCGGTATCAGCGACCAGAAGCTGGCCGCCTACAAGACCGCCTACGCCGCGGTCGGCAGCGACGAGGAACTGCGCCGTCGCAACGACTCGTTCCTGGGCGCGGTCGCCGCCCTGCCCCACCTGCGCGCCAACGCCTACAAGCCCGAGCTGTTCGCCAGCGCGACCCAGGAGGCCTACTCCACGCTGGTCTCGCCGCTGCTCGCCTTCGACAACTCGGTGGGCGCCGGCGACGCCCAGGGCATCAGCCGCGGCCGCGCCATCTACGCCATCTCGCTGGCCAAGGCCGCCGGCTCCAGCCAGCGCGACCTCATGCTCTCGCTGCTGGTGGGCATCAGCACCCAGCAGAACACCCGCTACGAGAACATGGAGCTCACCCAGGACCTGCTGGTCTCGGCGAAGCTCGAGCAGGTCTCGCTCACCGAGTTCCAGAACGGCACCAACCCGGCCGACGCCAAGACCTACGCCGACCAGCTGGTCGCCCAGGCCGGCGCCGACCAGCGGGTGCCGCTGCGGATGCCGGACAACCAGACCGTGCCCACCATGCTGGGTCTGATGAACATCGCGCTGGCCTACCAGCAGGCCGCCGCCGACGGCTTCACCGTCGGCACCACGGCCGCCAACGCGGCCGCCAAGGCCGCCGCGGACGAGGGCCTGATCCCGATGAACTGGCTGCAGGCGACCGACAGCCACATCACGCCGCTGCGCAACACCGAGGCCAAGCTGCTGGACAGCGTCGTGGCCGACGCCGTCAACGCCAAGGACAGCGCCCAGACCGACGCCATCCTCAACTCGGCGATCGTGATCGGCGCACTGGCCCTGGCCGGTCTGCTCACCGGCTTCATCGCCCGCTCGATGATCCTCGGCATGCGCACCCTGAACACGGCCGCGCTCGACATCGCCAACCACCGCCTGCCCGACCTGGTCGAGAAGCTCTCCAAGACCGACCCGGACCGGGTGGACACCAACGTCGAGCAGATCCCGCTGCACGGCAAGGACGAGATCGGCGAGGTCGCCCGCGCCTTCGACCAGGTCCACCGGCAGGCGGTCTCGCTGGCCGCCGAGCAGGCCCTGCTGCGAGGCAACCTCAACGCGATCTTCTCCAACCTCTCGCGCCGCAGCCAGGGCCTCATCCAGCGCCAGCTGGCTCTGATCACCGACCTCGAGAACAACGAGGCCGACCCGGACCAGCTGGAGAACCTCTTCCGGCTCGACCACCTCGCCACCCGCATGCGCCGCAACGGTGAGAACCTGCTGGTCCTCGCCGGTGAGGAGCCGGGCCGCCGCTGGAACACCCCGGTGCCGCTGGTCGACGTGCTGCGCGCCGCGGCCTCCGAGGTGGAGCAGTACGAGCGCATCGAACTCGCCGCCGTCCCCTCGGCCGAGGTCGCCGGCCGGGTCGTCAACGACCTCGTCCACCTGCTCGCCGAGCTGCTGGAGAACGCCACCTCGTTCTCCAGCCCGCAGACCCGGGTCAACGTCACCGCGACCCGGCTGCCGGACGGTCGGGTGCTGGTCGAGATCCACGACAAGGGCATCGGCCTGACCGCCGAGGACTTCGCCGAGATCAACGAGAAGCTGGCCGAGCCGCCCACGGTCGACGCCGCGATCTCGCGCCGGATGGGCCTGTTCGTGGTCGGCCGGCTCTCGGACCGCCACGACATCCGGGTCCAGCTGCGCCCCTCCGGGGAGTCCGCCGGCACCACCTCGCTCGTCATGCTCCCGGCCGCGCTCACCGAGCTGCGCGCCATGCCGGAGCCCGAGGAGGAGTTCACCGTCTCGCGGATCTTCGGCGAGCAGGCCCAGCAGCCCGGTTGGGAGCAGGACCCCTACGGCGCCCGCAGCGCCGCCGAGCTCGGCTTCGACGACAACCTCGCCGCCTGCGGGCTGCCGGGCGGCTTCAGCCCCGCCCTGGAGTCGATGCAGCGCTCGCAGCGCCTCGACCAGCGCCGCCGCACCGCCCTGGAGGCGGCGCCCGGTGACCGCGGCGAGGACGGCGAGGAGGCGGAGTTCGTCGAGGCCGAGTTCGTCGAGGCCGAGCCGGAGACCGCCGAGTTCCAGCGCCCGCCGTACGCCGAGGAGCCGTTCGCGGCGCCGTCGGGCGGCCAGGCGGGCCAGGTCGGGCAGCAGCAGGCGGACCACGGCGGGCAGGGCTACCAGGAGGGCGGCTACTACGCCGACCCCCAGTACGCCGACGCCGGCTACCAGCAGCAGCCCTACGGCGACCAGAACTACGACCAGCAGCCGTACGGCCAGCAGGAGCACGGGCAGCAGGGGTACGACCAGCAGGGCTACCAGGAGGGCGGCTACTACGCCGACCCCCAGTACGCCGACGCCGGCTACCAGCAGCAGCCCTACGGCGACCAGGGCTACGACCAGCAGGGCTACCAGGACGGCGGCTACTACGCCGGCCAGCAGCCCGCAGGCCACCAGCCGTTCGACGGCTTCCAGCCGGCCGCCCGCGACAGCCGCGGGCCCAACGAGGCGGCCGCCGGGCACCCGTACCCGGCCGAGGCGCCCGCGCTGCCCGCCTCCGACGAGACCCTCGGCTCCGGCCTGCCGCTGCGCCGTCCCGGCCAGCAGCTGGCCCAGGGCAACGGTCTGGGCGCCCGGGCGATCGGTGGACTGGACTCCGGCGAGAAGCCGAACTGGTTCACCGGCGCCAAGGACACCTCCAGCACCGGCACCACCCCGGTGGTGCGCGGCCACGAGGTGTCCGGGCTCGGCGCCTCGGGTCCCACCGGCCCCACCGGCCAGGCCGCCTGGCAGTCGGCGAACGACGCCGACTGGCAGCGCGCCGAGCAGGTGCGCGAGCCGGCCTCGGGCGGCACCACCACCTCCGGCCTGCCGCGCCGGGTCCCCAAGCAGAACCTGGTGGCGGGCAACGCCAAGCCGGCGCCGCAGGACGGCCCGCAGGTCTCCCGCAGCCCCGAGGAGGTCCGCGGCCGGCTCACCAACCTGCGCCGCGGCGTCGAGCAGGGCCGCAACGCCGGCGGCGACGCGGGTGCCACCGGGAGCTTCCGGATCGACACCCCCGACATGAACCAGCCCGGCCGTAGCGGGCAGGGACAGCAGAACAGCAGCACCGATCTCTTCGGCGGCTCGAACCACCAGGAGCGTTGAGTTGAGTCAGATGAGCCAGGCCGCACAGAACCTGAACTGGCTGATCACCAATTTCGTGGACAACACCCCTGGGGTGTCGCACACGGTGGTGGTCTCCGCCGACGGGCTCCTGCTCGCCATGTCCGAAGGCTTTCCCCGCGACCGCGCCGACCAGCTCGCCGCCGTCGCCTCCGGCCTCACCTCGCTGACCTCCGGCGCCAGCCGGATCTTCGAGGGCGGCGACGTCAACCAGACCGTCGTGGAGATGGAGCGCGGCTTCCTCTTCCTGATGGCCGTCAGCGACGGCTCCTCACTGGCCGTCCTCGCCTCCCCCGACTCCGACATCGGCCTGGTCGGCTACGAGATGGCCCTGCTGGTCGACCGCGCCGGAGCCGTCCTCACCCCCGCCCTGCGCGCCGAACTCCAGGGAAGTCTGCTGCACTGACGGTTCGTCGGATACCGTCCTGGTATTCGAATGACCTCATGTCCGTCCCGGGCCCCAACAGTGGGCCCGGGTTCGGGCGTTGTACGGCCTTCGCACCACCGGCAGCGGCCCCTCGGGGGTCGGTGCCTGCACCGCAATGCCGCACCTTGTGAGGAGAGGAACCGTGACACCGCCCGACGACCGCCAGGGCCAGTACGGCGTTCCGTACCCCGGCACCGGCCATGACGCGTTCGGGGCTCCCGGCGCCGGCCACGGTCAGAGTTACGGCCAGCCGCAGCACGGACAGCAGCCGCACGGACAGCAGCAGAACCCGCAGCACGGACAGCAGCCCGGTGGGCAGCAGCCGGGAGCGCACGCCGGCCGGCCCGACGGCCGGTTCGCGAGACCCGGCCGTCCCGAACAGCCACCCGCACCACCGCGCTCCGGCTCAGCCGGCCGACCCGGCGCCCCCGCGCACGAGGACCCGGCCGACCAGGAGGACAGCGGTCCGCTGATCCGGCCGTTCGCGATGACCGGCGGGCGTACCCGGCCGCGCTACGAACTGGCCCTGGAGGCCCTGGTCTCGGCCAGTGTCGACCCGGCCCGGCTCGCCACGCTGCTGCCCGAGCACCAGCGGATCTGCTCGCTCTGCGCCACCGAGGTCAAGTCGGTCGCCGAGGTCTCCGCGCTGCTGGGGCTGCCACTGGGAGTGGCCCGGATCCTCGTGGCCGACCTCGCCGAAGCCGGCCTGGTCGCCATCCACC
>NZ_BAAALF010000322.1:0-5238 GCF_039528135.1 Kitasatospora nipponensis
GTCTGCTGGAGTGACTGGTAGTCCGCGACATGGGTGGCGAGCAGGGAGGCCCGGCCGACGCCCGCGCGCCCCCGCGTCCCCGTTCAGGGGCCGGGGGGGCGCTGTGCGTTCCGTCACCCCGCCACCGGGCGGCGGGCGGCGCGCACCGCGGTCAGCCGGCGCGCCGCAGCAGGGTGATCCGCGAGCGGGTCAGCGCGGCGGCCAGTAGCACCGCGAGCAGCGGCAGCCCCACCAGGGTGGCCGCGATGCTCGGCCAGGGGAAGGCGATCACCGCCGATCCGCTGCCCGGCATCCCGGGCAGGCCGCTCGCCTCCACCCGGCGCAGCGCGACCGCGGGCACGATGCCGCAGATCGTGCCGAGCACCGATCCCATCGCGGCGATCACCCCGCACTGGAAGCCGGAGAGCGTGCGGCGGATCCGCGGCGCCGCGCCGACGGCGGCCAGCGTGGTCAGGTCCTGCTGCGAGTCGGCCGCGGCCAGTCCGGTGGCGATGCCGGCCGCGCCGAGCGCGACCAGCGCCGCGAAGGCGGTCAGGCCCAGTCCGATGAGCGTCTTGGTCGGCTGGAAGCCCCGCTCGACCTGGAGGTTCCAGGTGCTGCCGGTGAGCTTGGAGATCACCCCGTTCGCCCGCTGCTCGGCGCCGCTGGAGGGGACGCTGGGCGGCAGCCAGGCCGAGCCGCCGTCCGTGACGGTCATCCCGAGCCCGGCGGCGGTGTTCGCGGTGAGGTAGGCCGCGGCCGCCGGGTGGTCGAGCTGGACCAGCACGGCGTCCACCGCCACGTCGTGGTGGGGCGGCTCGCCCATGGTGGTGCCCTGGTTCGGGCCGCTGTCCTCGTACGGCTCGCTCAGCCGCAGGATGGTCTTGCCGTTCTCGATCAGCCCGGCGTCGAAGACGACCACCTTGCCCGCGGCCGCGGCCGCCTCCACGCCCGGGTCGTGCAGCGCGAAGAGGTTGTGCAGCACCGTCGGGTCGCCCGCCACGACCGAGCCGAACCGGCCGCCGAGGCGAACCGAGCTGTTGCACCGCGGGTCGTTGTACAGCCGCGACCGCGTCGCCGAGTCGAGCTGCTGCGGGTCGAGGTCGTCCATCGGGCAGCGCAGCTGCGGCGGCGGCTCGACCGCGACCCAGCCGCAGTTGCCGTCCTTCTTGCACGCGCCGTAGCCGACCCGCAGGACGTCGGCGCGCTGGCCCAGGCCTGGCATCGCCTGCTCGACCGCGGTGCGCTGGGTGTCCAGCTTCGCGCCGTCGGACGCCGATCCGTAGCCGGCGATCAGGGTGACCGCGCCGCGGGGCGCGGACGCCACGTAGTGCTGACGGGCCTGCTCGTCCGAACTCGCCGAGTAGATGCCGACCGCCACCGAACCGGCCACCGCCGCCATCACGGCCGCCACCGCCGGGGCGGTGCGCCCGCGGTGGCGCACCGAGTCGCGCAGCGCGAGCCGCGGACCCAGCGGCAGCCAGCGGCCCAGCCGCCCGAACAGGCCCACCAGCATCGGCGTGCAGGCCACCATGCCCAGCTCGGCGATCATCGAGCCGCCGAGCACCGCGGTGCTGCGGCTGCCGTACCCGCCGCCCGCGCCCATCAGCGCCAGCGCGGAGCCGCCGGCCACCATCAGCACGCCGAGCAGGGTGAGCCGCTTGGACGGCGGCTTGACCCCGCCGCGGCCGGTGAGCGCCGCCACCACCTCCTGGCGCGAGGCCTGGACGGCCGGGACCAGCGCTGCCAGCAGGCCGGTCACCAGGCCGACCCCCACGATCCCGAGCACGTCCAGCGGGGCGACCGTCAGGGCGCCGAAGCGCCGGCCCGCCAGCGGCTCGGTCCACGGCCGGGTCACCGCGACCAGCACGATCGCCAGCGTCGCACCGATCACCGCACCCGCCACGCCCAGCACCACACCGCCGCTGAGCACCACCGCCCGCACGTGCGAGCGGTCGCCGCCGCCGGCCGCCAGCAGGCCCAGCTGGCGCCGCGAGCGCCGGGCGCCCACCGCGAAGGCCGGACCGGCCAGCAGGACGATCTCCAGCAGCGCCATCCCGACCACGGTCACCAGGGCGACCACCACGGAGCTGTCGAAGTAGCCGGTCTGCGGCTCGCCGTCCTGCGCGACCTCGTAGGGGATCTGCGCGTGCGCCGGCGGGTGCAGCACGACGCTGCGCGAGGTGGCCGAGAAGCCGTGCTTGTTGAGTTCGAGCACCGCCGGCCAGTCGACCTTCGCGCCGGCCGGCAGCCGCACCAGCCAGCTGCTCGCGTCGCGGCTCGCGCCGCCCAGCGCGCCCGGGCGGGCGACCAGCACGGTGCTCTTGAGGTCGTTGGGGTACTCCGCGACGCCGGTGATGGTGAACGCCTTGTCACCGTTGCCCTGCAGCGTCGTGGTGCCGCCCACGGCGAGCCCGGACTGGTCCAGGAACGCCTGGCTGACCGCGATCTCCCGGTCGGTGGCTGGGGCCCGGCCACCGACCAGGTTCACCTTGCCGCGCCACACCGGATCGCTCAGGTCGGCCTCGTCCGTCTGGCTGCGCAGCAGGCCGTCCTTGCTGCTCGCCAGGACGCCGCCGCCGCCCGCGATCGGCGTCAGCCGCGAGCCGGCCGGCAGCAACTGGACGACCAGCGCGGCCGGATCGGTGGCCTGGCTGCGCCGCTGCTCGGCGGTGGGCCCGGCGGCGGGCGCCGGCTGGGAGTTCTCGCCGTCGGAGGCGAACGGCTCCTGGAGGATCAGCTGACCGCGCCCGCTCACCTCCACCAGCACGTCGGCGGTGCCCATCTGACGGGTCGCCTTCTCGGCCGGGGAGAGCGTGGCACTGCGCTGGACCACGTCCACGCCGGTCACCCCGAGCACCGGCAGCGCGATCATGGCCAGCACCAGGGCGCTGCGGCCCTTGGCGCGCAGGGCGTCGCGGCGCGCGATGCGCAGCGCGACCCGCCAGGCGGCCGGCCTCACTCGGTCACCGGCCGGTGCAGGCTGTTGGTGGCGGCGGTGAGCAGCAGGGCGTCCGCGTCCAGGCGGCCGGTCTCGTCGACCAGCCGGCCGTCGCGCAGGAAGACCACCCGGTCCGCCCAGGCGGCGTGCCGGGCCTCGTGGGTGACCATCATGGCGGCCGCGCCCTCGTCACAGCGGGCGCGCAGCACGGCCAGCACGGCCTCGCCGGTGGTGGAGTCCAGTGCGCCGGTGGGCTCGTCGGCCAGCACCAGGCGGCGGTCGCCGATCAGCGCGCGGGCGATCGCCACCCGCTGCTGCTGGCCGCCGGACATGTCGTCGGGGAAGCGGTCGGCCAGCTCGCCGATGCCGACCTCCTCCAGCGCCGCGATCGCCTCGCGGCGGGCGGCCCGGGTGGACACCCCGTCCAACTCGCGCGGCAGCATGATGTTCTCGGCCGCGCTCAGCGCCGGTATCAGGTTGTAGTCCTGGAAGACGTAGCCGATGGAGCGGCGGCGCACCGCGGCCAGCTTCTTGCGCGAGAGGTCGCCGAGCGAGCGGCCCTCGACCAGCACCCGGCCGCCGGTGGGGCTGTCCAGCCCGCCGGCCAACGTCAGCAGGGTCGACTTCCCGGAACCGGAGGGCCCCATCACGGCGACGAACTCGCCGGGGTGGACCCGCAGGTCCACCCCGCGCAGGGCGTGCACCTCGGCCGCGCCCTGGCCGTGTACCCGGGTCACCCCTTCGAGGTGGAGCACCGGGTCGGTGCGCTTGGGAGGCAAGGTGTCGGTCAACGTTCCCCCTGCGGGTGTTGGTGCGAAGGTTCAGGTGGTGCCGGCGGAGGGTCAGATCCGGCGACGGCGGCGCCCGGGCGCCTGGGTGAGGGCTTCCTGCAGCTCGGCGTCCCCGGTCGTGGGGGGCGCGGCGGCGGGCGCCGCGGGCGGCCGGGCGGCGATCCGGGACTGCCGGGTGGCCAGCCGGGTCTCGCAGTGGTCCAGCCAGCGGACTTCCGCCTCGGCCTGGAAGATCAGCTGGTCCAGGACCAGCAGCCAGGCCAGGTCGGTGTCCGCGGCGGACTCGGCCTCGGCGGTCAGCGCCCGCGCCTTGAGCCGGGTGTAGTCCTGCAGCGCCTTGATGCTGTGCCGGCGCTGGGCCTGGACCACGGCGTGCACGTCCACCCCCGGGACGGTCACCGCCATGGCCAGCTTGATGGCCAGCTCGTCGCGGGGCGGGTTGGTGCGCGACACCGGGGAGTCGAACCATTCCCGCAGTTCGGCGCGTCCCTTGTCGGTGACGGCGTAGAAGAGGTGCCCCTCCTCGTCCTCGCCGTCCGGCACGACCAGGCCGTCGCGCTCGAGTCGGTTGAGGGTGGTGTAGACCTGACCCACGTTGAGCGGCCAGGTGGCACCGGTGCGCGCTTCGAAGTCGCTGCGCAGCTGGTAGCCGTAACGCGGGCCCTGGTCGAGGAGGGCGAGCAGACCGTGACGGATGGACATACCGAGTATGTATACCCGGTATGTGGTCCAGGCTCAAGCCGCCGGCCGTCAGGGCGTACCGTCACCAGGTGTGAGCCCTCTGCGAATCGCGACCTTCAACCTGCTGCACGGCCAGCCGCTGGCCGCCGACGGCAGCCCGCTGCCCTTCCCCGCCGCGGCCGGCGAACCGCTGCACGAGGCGATCGCCGCGCTGGACGCCGACGTGCTGGCGCTCCAGGAGGTGGACCGCCACCAGCACCGCTCCGGACTGACCGACCAGGGCGCGGTGGCCGCCAAGGCGATGGGCGCCGCCGACTGGCGCTTCGCCGCCGCCCTGCACGGCAGCCCGGCGCCGGTGGCCGGCTGGGTGCTGGACCGCTCCGCGCCGGGCCTGCAGGTCTACGGGCCCGACGAGGTCGGCACCGCCACCGAACTGCCCTCCTACGGCACCGCGCTGCTCACCCGGCTGCCCGTCCACCACTGGCGGGCCCGGCGGTTCGCGCCCGCCCCGTTCGGCCTGCCGCTGCGGGTGGCCGGCCGGCGCGGGCTCACCCCGGTGCCGGACGAGCCGCGTGCCGCGCTGGCCGCCGTCCTGGAGGGCGAGAGCGGCCAGTTCACCGTGGTGGCCACCCACCTGTCGTTCGTGCCGGGCTGGAACATGGCCCAACTGGCCGGGATCCGCCGGTGGATCGCCGACCTGCCGCGGCCGCACCTGGTGCTCGGGGACTTCAACCTGGTCGGCGCGGTGCCGCGCACCGTGCTCGGCGGGGCCACCGCCCTGCGCCGGGCCCCGGCCGCCCGCCGCCGGCGCGCCGGGGGCGGCGGGCGGCGCGCAGTTCGCCGCGG
>NZ_BAAALF010000323.1:0-5189 GCF_039528135.1 Kitasatospora nipponensis
CCCCGGGCCGCACCACCCCCACGGCCCCCCCGTGCTCGGCCCCCCCCCCCCGGCCGCCGGCCGGGCCGCGCTGGCCGAACAGGTACTGCGAGGCGGCGCCGGCCAGGCGGGCCCGGCCGTCCGGGGCGGTCTCGGCGACCAGCACCAGGTGCCGGCGGGCCAGGTCCACGCCGAGCCGGCGGCCGCGGGCCAGCAGGTCGGCCACGACGCCCTCGGTGGCGGCCAGCAGGTCGGCGAGCAGCTCGCCGCGCACCCGGTTCTCGGCCTCGGCGACCGAGCGGCGCAGCAGCAGGAGCAGGGCGGTGACCACGCCGGCCCGCTCGAAGAGCCGCCGGTCGGGGTCGGCCAGCTGCGGGCGCCCGCGCAGCACCAGGCTGCCCAGCGGTTCCTGCCCGGCCAGCACCACGCAGACCCAGCTCTCGCCGTGCCGCACCGCGCGGCCCTGGGCGCGCGAGCGGTCCACCGCCTCGGCCAGGTGCTGCGGGGCGGCCGGGCGCCCGGCCAGCGGGTGGCCCTCGGCGTCGTGCACGGCGACCTCGCCCTCCAGCAGCACGGCCACCTCGGCGGCCACGTCCGCCACCTCGGCGCCGCGCAGCACCAGGTCGGTCAGCCGGTCGTGGGCCTGCTCGGCGCGCTGGACGGCCGCCGCGTGGGCCCGGATCACCGCGTTGGCGTCGTTCAGCTCGGCCAGCGCGGCCCGGGTGTCGGCCAGCGCCCGCGCGGTGTCGATGGCGATCGCGGCGTGCGCGGCCAGCGAGCAGAGCAGCGCGACCTCGTCGGGGGAGAAGGCGCGCGGCGAGCGGTCGGCGGCGAAGAGCACCCCGATCACGCCGCCGCCGGAGGCCGGTCCGAGCAGCAGCGGGACGCCCAGGATGGCGACCAGGCCCTCCTCCAGCACGCCGGCGTCGATCCGGCCGGTGTGCCGGAACCGCTCGTCGGTGCGGTAGTCGGGGGTGGCGTAGGGCCGGGCGGTCTGCGCGACCAGGCCGCCCAGGCCGTCGCCCAGGCTCAGCCGCAGGTTCTGGAAGAGCGGCGAGACCGAGCCGTCGGTGACCCGCATGTAGGTGTCCCCGGCGCCCTCGTCGGGCAGCGTCAGGTAGGCGGTGTCGGTGCCGAGCAGCAGTCGGGCGCGACGCACGATCGCCTGCAGCACGGCGTCCAGGTCGCGGGAGGCGGCCAGGTCGCCGGCGGTGTCGAAGAGCGCGGTCAGCTCGGCCTCCCGGCGCCGGTGCTGACGCAGCGTCCGGTGCACCCGCAGGGCCTGCCGGGTGGCGTCGTCGATCTCGGCCAGCTCGGCCGGTGCGGCGCCGCGGCGGCGGGCCTGGGCGAGCACCTCGGGGAAGTCCTCCACCGGGGCGCTGTCGGCCAGCAGGTCGAGCAGGCGGCGCAGCGCGGCGGCGGTCGGGGCGGTCGGGGCGGTGGGCGCGGTCGGCGCGGTGGCCCCGGTCGGCCCAGTGGCGGGCCCGGTGGTCGGCCCGGTGCTCTGCGCGGCGCGCGCCGGGTGCGGTACGAGGTCGCTCATGGTGCCGGACATGCTCTCAGACCGGCCCGCCGCCCGGAAAGGGCACGGCATGTGACGGGCCGCCATAGTCCGTGCCCGCCCTGTGGCAGGTGACACCACAGGGCGCGGGGGCGCCAGAACCGCGCGCAGCTCAAACCCCGAGCGCCCCACCTTCCTCAGATCGAGCGCCGGTCCTTCACCCGTTCGGAGGATTGCCCGCGCAGATCCGCCCATAGCGCCCGAATGCTCGCTACATTCACGCCGATTCCCGACAGGGGCGTCGCGTACGGCACCGGGGGGCCGGAATGTGGCGTCCGAGAGGTGTTGACTGACATGCCCCAACGGCCTGCAACCGACAGTCCGGCCTATGGACCGCTCGATCCGCTCGACCCGCTGCACCCGCACGAACGGGGGAGCGGGCCGGCCCTGCCGGACGCCGACCTGCCCGCCGCGCGCCTGGGCGGCGACGGGCCGGACGAGGACGCCGCCGCGGCCCGGACCGATCCGGCCCGCACCCAGAACCCGTTGCTCGCCGCGCTGATCGAGGAGGCCGGCTTCTCGCACGCGGGTCTGGCCCGCCGGGTCGACCAGCTCGGGCTGGAGCACGGGCTCGACCTGCGCTACGACAAGACCTCGGTGACCCGCTGGCTGCGCGGCCAGCAACCACGCGGTGCCACACCCGCGTTGATCGCCGAGGTCTTCACCCGGCGGTTGGGGCGGCGGCTGTCCGCCCAGGACATCGGCCTGGACGCCTGCGCGCCGGTCTACGCGGGCCTGGAGTTCGCCGAGACCCCGCAGGAGGCGGTGGACATCGTCGCCAGCATGTGGCGCAAGGACACCGGCCCGCAGTCGGAGCTGCGGCGGATCGCCTTCACCCCGGCCGGCCTGGTGGTGCCCAGTCGCGACTGGCTGATCGGGCGCGGGGACGAGCAGGTCGCCCGGGACGCCTCGGCGGGCATCTACGGGCCGGGGCCCGACGCGCCGCCGGGCCGGGCCGATCCGGCCCAGGAGCACGGCGAGGGCGCGCCTCGCGGCGGGGTGCCCGGGGCCCGGACCGTCCCGGCCGGGCGGGTGCCCTCGCAGGCCCGCCGTCCGCTGGTCTCCGGGACCAGGACGGCCCCGCTGCCCCCCCCCCGGCCCCGCCCGAGGGGCCGGCCTCCAGGACGGCGATCCCCCCCCCCCCCCCCCCCGCGGCCCCGCCCTCCCGCCGCCCGCCGGCGGGCCGGCACCGGGTGCGGTCGGAGCAGGGGCCGGAGCCGGGACCGGGACCGGCAGCGGGGCGCCGGCGAGCGCGGCCCGGCCGGGCCGCTACGGGCTGCGGGTCGGCCGCGGGGACATCGCGGCGGTCCGGGCGGTCGGCGACCTCTTCCGGGCGCTGGACAACGCCTACGGCGGCGGGCACGCCCGGCAGGCCCTGGTGCGCTACCTGGAGAGCGAGGCCGAGCCGATGCTGCGCGGCCGCTACGGCGAGCAGATCGGGCGGGCGCTGTTCGGCGCGGTCGCCGACCTGACCCGGCTGGCCGGCTGGACCTCCTTCGACATCGCCGCGCACGGGCTGGCCCAGCGCTACTTCGTGCAGGCGCTGCGGCTCTCCCAGGCGGCCGGCGACCGGGTGCTCGGCGGCTACGTGCTGATCACCATGAGCCAGCAGGCCGTCCACCTCGGCCACGGCCGCGAGGCGGTGCAGCTGGCCCGGGTGGCCCAGCAGGGCGTGGGGACGGCGGCGCCGGCCGCCGTCCAGGCCCTGATGCACGCGGCCGAGGCGCGCGGGCACGGCATCCTGGGCGACGTCCGCTCCTGCACCACCGCGCTGGTGCGCGCCGAGCGGTCGCTGACGGTGGCCCGCGGCGGGGACGAGCTGCCCTCCTGGGCCCGGCACTTCGACGAGGCGCAGCTCGCCGACGAGTTCGCGCACTGCTACCGCGACCTGCAGCAGTGGCGGCCGGCCGCGCAGCACGCGGAGAAGTCGCTGCGGCTGCGCTCGGCGGCCTTCGCGCGCAGCCGGGTCTTCTGCCGGATGGTGCTGGCGGCCTCCCGGCTGGGGATGGGCGACCTGGACGAGGCGTGCACGCTGGCCACCGAGGCGCTGCGGGCCGCGGGGGAGATGCGCTCGGCCCGGACGGTGGAGTACCTGCGGGACTTCCACCGCCGGCTGGCGCCCTACCGGGGCAGCCCGGTGGCGCGGGCCTTCGAGGAGGCGGCCCGGCAGGCCGGGGTGATCTGAGCGCCGGGGCCCGACGGTCGGCCGGGGACCTGCGCGGGTCCGCCGCCCGGTCGCACCGGGCGGCGGGTGCCCGGTGCGACCGGTGCTGCGTGCGTCGGTGCTGCGTGCGTCGGTGCTGCGTGCGTCGATGGTGCGTGCGTGCGTCGGTGGTGTGGGTGTGGGCCGAGGAGGCGGGTCAGGCCGCTTCCCGGGCCTGGTCGGCCTCGGTCTCCCGGGGCACGCCGAGATCCTGCAGGACCGCCTCGGCGGCCCGCCGACCGGAGACCAGCGCGCCCTGGGCGCTGCTGGTGTCCCGGTGGTCGCCGCAGACGTAGAGGCCGGCCAGCACCCGCACCGGGCGGCGCACGTTGTGCGGCGGCGGCATGGTGGGCACCGCGTCCGGCAGGTGGCGCACGCTCAGGAACTCCCAGTCGCGCGCCGAGCTGTCGTAGAGCTCGGCCAGCCGGGCCCGGACGGCCGACTCCAGGCCGGCCGGACCGCCGGCGCCGAAGCCGCGCCGGCCGAGCACGGTGGTGGCCACCAGCGAGCGTCCGACCGGCGCGTAGGACTCGTGCACCTGGCTGAGCACCAGCGAGTGCGAGACGGGGGCCGGCCCCTCCGTGCGATCCGCGTCCAGCAGCAGGACGGCCTCGCTCAGCGGGGGGTGGCCGGTGGTGTGGAAGAACGTGGTCACCGGGTGGAACTCGGGCAGCCGCAGACCGGGCAGCAGGTCGACGGCCGCGCGGGCGTCGGTGGCCAGCACCACCGCGCGGGCACCGATCGGGCCGTGCTGCTCGGTGTGGACGCCGTTGGCGCCGATGCCGGTGACCCGCACACCCAGCCGCACCGTGCCCGAGGGCAGCGCGCCGGCCAGCTGGCGGGGGACGGCGGCGGTACCGGCCGCCGGCAGGGACAGGCGGCCGCGGGCGTAGCCGCGCAGCACCAGGTCGGCGATCCGGCTGCTGGTGCCGAGGGCCGGATCGCTGAGCAGGGTGGTCAGCAGCGGGCGCAGGAAGCCGTCGACCACCCGCGGCGAGTGCCCGCGTTCGGCCAGCGCCCGGGCCGCGGTGGTCTCCGGCCGGGCCAGCAGCCTGGGCACCGGGGTGGCGGCCAGCCGCGCCAGCGTCGCGCGCAGCCTGGCCTTCTCCAGCGGGCTGCCGAGCGATGAACGGCCGGCCGGCTGGCGTCCGGTCGGCGGCTGCTGCTGGTCGCCGACCCGGTAGCGCCGGCCGGCGCTGTGCACCAGGACGCCGGGGCCCAGCGGCCGCAGGTCCAGGCCGGTCAGGTCGAGCCGGCGCACCAGCTCGGGGAATCCGGTGTTGAGCAGCTGACCGCCGTGGTCCAGCCGGTATCCGTCCAGCTGGTGGCCGGCCATCCGGCCGCCGATCCGCTCGGTCGCCTCCAGCACCCGGACCTCGAGTCCGGCGGCGGAGAGCGTGCGGGCGGCGGCCAGGCCGAGCAGCCCCAGGCCCACGACGAGCAGCA
>NZ_BAAALF010000324.1:0-5185 GCF_039528135.1 Kitasatospora nipponensis
CTCCTCCAACACATCCACCGCACTCACCCGCACCCGCGGATCCGCGGACACCACGTCCAGGACCCGCACCCACCGCTCCGCCAGCCGCTCCACCGACTCCGGATCGAACAGGTCGGCCGACAACGTCAACGCACCGCGCAGGCCGCTCGGACGCCCCTTGGCGTCGAAGACCTCGCGCACGCTCATGTCCAGATCGAACTTGGACACCGCTGCACCCGGGCCACCTGCCGCCGGGGCGCTCGACGCCACCCCGCCCGTACGCGCTCCCCGCAGCTCCAACGCCGCCCGAGCGTTGTTCTGCATGGTGAGGTTCACCTGGCAGAGCGGGGGCCGCGCCATCGAACGGGCCGGCGCCAGCTCCTCCACCAGCTTCTCGAACGGCACGTCCTGGTTCGCGAACGCCGTCAGGCCCGCCGCCCGCACCCGCGCCAGAGCCTCGGTGAACGTCGGGTCCCCCGACAGGTCGGTGCGGACCACCAGCGTGTTGACGAAGAACCCGACCAGGTCGTCCAGCGCCTCATCGGTACGCCCGGCCACACCGGTGCCGATCGGAATGTCGGTGCCGGCGCCGAGCCGCGACAGCAGGACCCCCAGGGCGGCCTGCAGCAGCATGAACATCGTCACGCCCTCGGCCTGCGCCAGCTTTGCAAGCCGCGCGTGCAGCTCGGCCGGGACGTCCAACGGCAACCGGTATCCGCGGTATCCGGCCTGTGCCGGGCGCGGACGGTCGAACGGGAGCTGCAACTCCTCGGGTGCGCCCGCCAACGCCTCACGCCAGTGGGCCACCTGGCGCGACAGCAGGCTCTCCGGGTCCCGCTCGTCACCGAGCAGCTCGCGCTGCCACAGGGCGTAGTCCGCGTACTGCACCGGCAGCGGAACCCACTGCGGCGCCCGTCCCTCGCTCCGCGCCGCATAGGCCGTCGAGATGTCGCGGGCCAGTGGACCCATCGACCAGCCGTCACTGACGATGTGATGGACGGCCAGCACCAGGACGTGCTCGTCGGCTCCGGTGGAGAACAGCGACGCCCGGATCGGGATCTCCGTCAGGAGGTCGAAGGCGTGGCTCCCGGCTCCGGCGATCGCATCGGCCAGGTCTGCCGGAGCGACCTCGCGCACCTCCAGCTCCCAGGCCAGCTCGTCAGGAGCCAGGATCCGCTGGTGGGGCTCACCGTCCGCAATCGGGAACACGGTGCGCAGCACCTCATGCCGCCCCAGCACGTCCCACAGCGCCGCACCCAGCGCGCCGCTGTCGATGTCGCCGGTCAGGCGCAGCACGAAAGGCGTGTTGTAGGTCGCACTCGGACCCTCCAGCTGCCCTAGGAACCACAACCGGCGCTGCGCGAAGGAGAGCGGGACGCGCTCCGGCCGCTCGGCGGGAACCAGCGCCGCGCGGGCCGTGTCGGCGCCGGCCAACCGGGCGCCGAGGCCCGCCGGGGTCGGCGCCTCGAACACATCGGCGATCTCCACTTCGACACCGAGCGCCGCCCGCACCCGGTTGAGCAACCGGGTGGCCAGCAGCGAGTGCCCGCCCAGGTAGAAGAAGTCGTCGTCCACCCCCACCCGCTCCAGCCCGAGGAGCTGCGCGAACAGGCCGCAGAGGATCTCCTCCTGGAGGGTGGCGGGTGCGCGCTGCGCGTCCGCCTCCACGACCGCGTAGTCAGGGGCCGGCAGGGCCTTGCGGTCCAGCTTGCCGTTCGCCGTCAGCGGCAGCTTGGTGAGGATGACGACCGCGGCCGGGACCATGTACTCGGGCAGGTGCTCCCCGACGTAGGTCCGCACATCGGCAGGCAGGGCCTTGCCACCCCGGCGGCCGGCCGGGACGACGTAGGCGACCAGGCGCTTGTCACCCGGGACGTCCTCGCGCACCACGACCGCGGCCTGGGCCACCGCCTCGTGCTCGACGATCACCGCCTGCACCTCGCCCGGCTCGATCCGGAAACCACGGATCTTCACCTGGTCGTCCGCACGACCCGCGAACGCCAACCGCCCCTCCACCGTCCACTTCACCCGGTCACCGGTCTGGTACATCCGCTCACCCACCGCACCGAACGGATTGGCCACGAACCGCTGCGCGCTCAGGCCGGCCCGCCGCAGATAGCCCCGGGCCAGCCCGGATCCCGCGATGTAGAGCTCGCCCACCACACCCGGCGCCACCGGCATCAGGTAGTCGTCCAGCACGAAGACCTCGGTGTTGACGACCGGCCGGCCGATCCGCGGCTCGTCCGCCGCGCCGAGCGGGCCGGCCATCGTCGCGGCGACCGTGATCTCGGTCGGGCCGTAGGCGTTGATCAGTCGTCGGCCCGGGGCCCACTTCGCGACCAGCTCGGCGCCCAGCGCCTCGCCGCCCGAGAACAGGGTCTTCACCGGGGCGAGGTCCTCCGCGTTCAGCACTCCCAGCACCGCGGGCGGAAGCAGCGTGTGCGTGATGCCGTGGCGGGCCACCACGCGCTCCAACCCCGAGCCGGGCAGCAGCTCGGCGGCGGGCGCGACCACCAGACGCGCGCCCGACCACAGCGCCATGAGCAGTTCCCAGGTCGCGGCATCGAAGCCGACGGACGCGAACTGCAGCACCCGGCTGTCGCCGTCCAGCTCGAGGCCGCGGGCCGCGATCAGGTTCACCGCACCCCGGTGCGCGACCACGACGCCCTTGGGCACACCGGTCGAGCCGGAGGTGTAGATGACGTAGGCCGGATGCTCCGGGCGCAGCACCGCAGTGCGCTCCGCGTCGGTCAGCACCTCGCCGTCCAGGCGGGCGAGCTCCATCCGCACCTTGCGGTCGTCCAGCGCCACCCGTGGCGCCGTGACCGCATCGGGGATCACCGACGCCGAAGCCGACGAGGTCAGCACGCACGCCGCATCGGCGTCCGTCAGCATGAACCCGATCCGCTCGGCCGGGTACGACGGATCCACCGGCAGATACGCCGCCCCCGCCTTCAGCACGCCGAGCAGCGCGATCACCAGCTCGACCCCGCGCTCCATGACCACGGCGACCAGCGACTCCGGGCCGATCCCCCGAGCGACCAGCATCCGGGCCACCTGGTTCGCCCGCTCGTCCAGCTCCGCGTAGCTGACGGCGAAGCCGTCGCCCGCGACGGCCACCGCACCCGGCGTCCGGTCGACCTGCGCCTCGAACAGCTCGGGCAGGGTGGCGGCCGCCACCTCGGCCGCCGTGTCGTTCCACCGGATCAGGACGCGCTCGCGCTCGACCTCGTCGAGCACCGCCACCTCGCTCAGCCGCAGCGCCGGATCGGCCGACACCAGGTCGACGACCCGGGCGAAGCACGCCGCCAGCCGCGCGGCCGTCTCCGACTCGAACAGGTCCGCGGGGACCGTCACCGTGCCCCACAGTCCAGCCGGGCGCTGCTCGGCGTCGAACTGCTCACCCATGTGCACGTCGAGGTCGAACTTCGCCGTCGTCACCTCGGCCGCCAGCTCCGCCGACTGCTCGCGGGTCACCATCCCCGCGCGCGCATCCGCCAGTTTCAGCGCCGCCTTCGCGTTGTTCTGCACCAGCAGCATCACCTGGAACAGCGGGTGACGCGTCAGGGAGCGGGTCGAGGTCAGCGCCTCGACCAACCGGTCGAACGGTACGTCCTGGTTCGCGAAGGCGCCGAGGCCGGCCTCGCGGACGCGCGCCAGCGTCTGGGTGAAGGTCGGATCACCCGACAGGTCGGTGCGCACCACCAGGTTGTTGATGAAGAACCCGACCACGTCGTCCAGCGCCTCGTCGGTGCGGCCGGCGATCGGCGATCCGATCGGGATGTCGGTGCCCGCGCCGAGACGGGAGAGCGTGACCGCGAGGGCCGCCTGCAGGACCATGGAGAGCGTCACGCCCTCGGCCCGGGTCAGCTCCGCCAGCCGTGCGTGCACGTCGGCCGGGACCGCGAAGCGAACCCGGTGTCCCCGGTGGCCGGTCCCTGCGGCACGCGGGTGGTCGAAGGGGAGGTCGAGCTCCTCCGGCGCGCCGGCCAACGCCGCACGCCAGTAGGCGATCTGGCCCGACAGCAGGCTGTCCGGGTCCTGGTCGTCACCCAGCAGCCGTCGCTGCCACAGGGCGTAGTCCGCGTACTGCACCGGCAGCGCGGCCCACTCGGGTGCCCGACCCTCTCGCCGGGCCAGGTAGGCGGTGGACAGGTCGCGGGCCAGCGGCTCACGTGACCAGCCGTCACTGGCGATGTGATGGACGGTCACCATCAGGACCTGCTCGTCGGGTCCGGCGGCGAAGAGCCACGCCCGGATCGGGACCTCCGTCGACAGGTCGAAGGGGTACGTGGCGGCCTCCGCGAGGGCCCCGGGCAGCTCGGCCGGCGCGACCTCGGCGACCTCCAGCTCCCAGGCCAGCTCGTCCACGCCCAGGATCCGCTGGTACGGCTCCCCGTCCTCGTCGGCGGCGAAGACCGTGCGCAGCACCTCGTGCCGACCCAGCACATCGCGCAGCGCCGCACCCAGCGCCTCGCGGTCCACGTCACCCGACAGCCGGACGGGGATGGGGATGTTGTACACCGCGCTCGGGCCCTCGATCTGCCCGATGAACCACAGTCGACGCTGGGCGAAGGACAGCGGCACCCGCTCGGGGCGCTCGGCAGTCGTCAGGGCCAGGCGGGCGGTGGCCGCACCGGCCAGTCGAGCGGCGAGGCCGGAAACCGTCGGCGCCTCGAACAGGGTCCGCAGCGAGAGCTCGACGCCCAGCACCGTGCGGATCCGGCTCACCAGGCGGACGGCGAGCAGGGAGTGACCGCCCAGGGCGAAGAAGTCGTCGTCGACACCCACGCTCTCCAGTCCGAGGATCTGCGCGAACGCGCCGCAGAGCAGCTCCTCCTCCAGCGTGGCCGGACCGCGGCCGCTGCCCGTCGTGTACTCGGGCGTGGGCAGCGCCTTGCGGTCGAGCTTGCCGTTGCCGGTCAGCGGCAGCGCGTCCAGCACCACGACGGCGGCCGGGACCATGTGCTCGGGCAGCCGCTGCCCGGCGAACCGCCGCAGGTCGGCGGCCAGGTCCGCACCGTCCGCGTCCGCGTCCGCCGGGACGACGTAGGCGACCAGGCGCACGTCACCCGGCTGGTCCTCGCGGGCGATCACCGCCGCCTGGGCCACCTGGGGGTGCGTCAGCAGCGCGGTCTGGACCTCGCCCGTCTCGATGCGGTAGCCGCGGACCTTCACCTGGTCGTCGGCACGGCCCAGGAACACC